>NZ_JBNNPF010000025.1:84125-106993 GCF_050275515.1 Streptomyces sp. NPDC004126
CGGCCCGCTACTACCACAACGTCAAGCCCGAGGACATGAAATGGGTCCTCGTCGAGCCGGGCCCGTGGGCCGCCCCGGTCAGGAGGCGCCCATGGCCTTCTTCAGCTCGGCCGCGGCGTTGCGGTAGACGGGCAGCAGATCGAGGTCCTCGCCCGGGTAGTTGACGATCTTGACCTGCTTGGCGCCCGAGTCGGGGAGCACGGTCCCGGTCGACATGTGGGCGTTGTCCAGGACGAGGGCGGGCTTCATCGCCGAGAGCTCGGCGAGCTGCGCCGGGGTGACCGCTTCGGGCCCGTACGTGCCGGCCACCGTGGCGCCCGCGAGCTTCGCCGACCACGCGGTGAAGACCTGGGCGACCACCGCGGGGCTCTTCCCGCCGGGCCAGACGGCCTGGAGCTCCTTGTTCAGCTTGCCGTACTCGGCGTCGAATCCGGTCTTCCACTTCGTGGCGGCGTCCGCCGTGCCGAAGAGGGCGCCCAGCCTGTCGACCTCGGCCCTGACCTTGTCGGGGTCGTTGTCGAGGCCGACCTCGACCAGCTTCGCCTTGGAGCCGGCGGCTTCCTTGATCTTCGCGGCGTACGGCTCGAAGGGCGCGTAGAGCACGAAGTCGGCCTTCGCGACGGCCGCGAGGTCGGAAGGCTTCGGGTCGTAGTCGGGAGCGTGGTGCACCGACTGCGGGACGATGACCTTCACGTCCTCGGCGCCGGCGGCCTTGGCGAAGGCGCCTTCCCAGGTGGTGGTCACGACCACCACGGGCTTGCCCTTCGCCTCGCCACCGCTCCTGGCGGGCGCGTCGTCGGAAGCCTTGTCGCTGCCGCACGCCGCGGTCAGGAGGAGTGCCGCGCTCAGTGCGACGAGGGCAGGGATACGGACGCGGGTGCGCGCCATGAGCTGATTCTCCGTTCGGGGATGAAATGCACGGCGAGGACGACTGCCCCCGCCGTCAGGACGAGGACCGGCCCGGGCGGCCAGTCCAGCCACAGGGCCAGGAGGAAACCGGTCAGGTTGACGACGACGCCCGTGCCGACGGCCCAGAGCGTGATCGACTTCAGGGAGCTGCCCAGGCGGCGCGCCGCGAGCGCGGGCAGCAGGGTCAGGGCGTCGACCAGCAGCGCACCGGTCAGCTTGATCGCCCCGGCGACGGCGATGGCGACCAGGACGAGCAGGGCGGCGGTCAGTGCCCGGACCGGTACGCCCGAGCACTGGGCGAGCTCGCGGTCGTGGAGCAGCAGACCGATCTCGCGCCGACGCCACCAGAAGAGGCCCGGCACGGCGACGGCGAGCACCCCGAGGACGATCAGGTCCGACGTCCCGACCGAGAGGATCGATCCCCAGAGCAGGGCGAAGGCGCCGGACGCGTTGACCCCCGACACCGCCAGGAGGAGCAGCGCCGCGGCGATCGCCAGGCTCATCAGCAGCCCCATCGCACCGGACATCCCGTCCGGCGTACGGGCCAGCGGTGCGACGCCCGCACCGGCGAGGGCGCACGCGACGAGCGCGCACAGCATGGGGTCGAGACCGGTCAGCAGGCCGACGGCGATGCCGAGGAGGGCGACGTGCATCATGGCGAACCGCACCGGCATGATGTCCAGCCCGACGATGACCACTCCGATCACGGGCAGCCCGACCGCCGCCAGCAGCAGGGCGGCCCCGGCCCGCTGAACGGGGACGAGCTCCAGCAGCGCGCCGAGGTCGGCGGCGGCGAGGGTCACGGAGGTCACCGGACCTCCCGCAGCCGGCCCGCGGCCATCTCCAGGACCCGGTCGCAGCGGTCCGCCAGGGCCCGGTCGTGGGTGACGACGACCAGGGTGACGGGGAGGGACAGCAGCACGTCCGCGGCCTCCGCCTGCCCGTCGAAGTCGAGGGCGGCGGTGGGTTCGTCCGCCAGCAGCAGCTGCGCGCCCGCGGCGACGCAGCCGATGGCCCGGGCCAGGTACATCCGCTGCAACTGCCCGCCGGACAGGGTGTGCAGGGGACGTTCGACCAGTGCCCCGACACCCAGCCGGGCGGCGGCCTCGCGGGCCGGCCCGGGCGCCGTGCTGCTCGCCAGGAGCTCGCGCCCGAGCAGCGGGAAGCGGCCGGCGGCCGGCTTCTGGGGGATCCAGGCACAGGCGCGCCGCCGCCAGGCCCACTCGGCGGCGGAGCCGGTCTCCCGGCCGCCGACCGCGATGGAGCCGGTGGTCCGGCGGTGCAGCCCGAGCACCGCGCGCAGCAGGGTGGTCTTGCCGGAGCCGTTGGTCCCGGTCAGCGCCACGCGCTCACCGGCGGCGATGTCCAGATCCACGTCCGAGACCGCCTCCACCCGGCCGTGCCGGCAGGCCACCGCCCTCATGCGCACATCCAGGCCGCCCATCCCGTACCTTCCCGTCGCTCCGCACCGCGTGGAGCGACGGGTGTTCGCCGCCCACGTACCGGTAGTCGGGCGGCAGGGGACGGGAGTTCCCGCGCGGTTCACGGAGGTGACCGGCGGATCCCGGCGGGCGTGCGGGGGACCGTCAGCCGCCGGTCCGGCCCGTGCCGAGGGCGGGCGTGGTGGCCGGTACGTGGCCCGCCCAGTCCACGATCCGTACCGCCGCGCCGGCGGCCTCCGTGCCGCGGCACTGCGCGTGGTGGCGCAGGGCGGTGCCGTCCAGGTCCAGGTGGGGCGCGAAGGCGGGGTGTGCCGCCAGGCGCCGGGCGTACGACCACAGGTGCGGGTGGTCGGTGAGGCGGTACACCGCTGCCGCGTCCAGGTGCCAGCGGTGCACGGTGTCCAGCTGCACCAGCGTCACCCACAACTGCACGTCGGCCGCGGTGAGTTCCGTGCCGAGCAGGTACTCGGCGCAGGAGAGCCGGCGCTCCAGCGCGCCGAGCGCGCGCAGCAGGGTGGCGAGCGCGGTGTCCCGCTCCGCCGGGTCGGTGCCGGACTGGCCGGCGAGCTGTGCCGCCGCGTCGATGCCCTGCGCGCAGAGCCGCCCGACGGCCTCGATCCGGTCGTCGGCGCCGGCCGGGTACAGCTGCCGGCCGCCGGCGTCGAAGAGCCGGCCCATGTCCTGGAGGATGTCCGGGGCGTGCGTGCTGACGATCCGTCCGGTCCAGCAGTCGGCGAGTACGGGGGCCACGGCCGGTCCGGGGTACCGGTGGGAGCTGGCCTGGTAGAGCGGGCGCAGTGCCAGGTGTCCGCCGTCCGGGGCGTCGGGCACGGCGGGGAGCAGCGTCATCGGGAGGGCGTCCGCCAGGCCGAGCAGGCTGTGCGTGACCGCGATGCGCAGACAGGACGGCCCGGACGGAGAGAGGTGGAGCCGGTAGCGGTGGGGGACGGCGGGGTAGCCGCTGCGCGTGTCACGGCCGATCCGGCTGCGGAAGGAGGGGGCGGCTGTCGGGTGAGTGGTGGACATGCTTCTCCCTGGGAATGCGACGACGGTGGCCGGCGGCCGGCTCGGCGCGGCCGGGACTCAGCGGTGGGCGGGCGCGGGGCCGCCGGGGTGCGGGGGGTTCGCCGCACTGCACACGCGCAGGAGGTCGATGTGGCGGCGGGAGGTGAGCAGCGGGAGCGCCGGCGCGGCGGCGCGGACGCCGTCGGTTCCGTGGTCCAGCACTGAACAGCCCATGATTCCCTACCGGTTCACCAGGATTCGCCGTTCTGGAGTGTCGGCGTGCGTCCGGGCGGGTGTCAAGACCGCGGTCGTGCCCGCAGGGGTGTCGGCAGTCGTGTCCGCAGTCGTGTCCGCGGTCCTGTCCGCCACGCACGACGGCACCGGCCCCGGGAGGCCGTTGCCTCGGTGGAGCCGGTGCCGTCGTACGCGGTGTGCCGGGGCCTACTTGGCGCCGAGGCCGGCGTCGGAGACCTCGGGCTTGCCGGCGGCCTTGAGGACCTTGTTGAGGAGCGTCAGGTCGTAGATGCCGGCCAGGTCGGGCTTCTCCAGGAGCTTGGCCTTGACGGCCCAGTCCGACTCGGTCTTCAGCGTGCTCGCGAGCGGGTCGTCGGTGACGAGGATGCTCTGCCAGGCCGGGTCGAGGACCTTGGCTTCGAGTTCCTTGCCGCTGTCGGCCTTGAGCTTGGCGTTGGCGGAGGCCTTCGCCTTGTCGGGGTTGGCGTTGATCCACTCGTTGGTCTTGACGGTGCCCTTGAGGACGGCCTCGACGACGTCCGCGTGCTCCTTGAGGAACTTCTGGGACACGATGACGTTCGTGATGACGAACTTCTTGTCGGGCCACAGGGCGGTCTCGTCGAGGAGGACGCTGCCGCCGTCGGAGACGAGCTTGGAGGCGGTGGGCTCGGGGACCCAGGCGCCGTCGATCGAGCCCTGCTTGAAGGCGTCGGGGGTGACCTTGTTGTCCGTACGGACGACGGAGACGTCGCCCTTGCCGGACTCGGGGTCGACGGACCAGCCCTTCTCGGCGATCCAGTTGAGGAACGCGACGTCCTGCGTGTTCCCCTTCTGCGGGGTGGCGATCTTCTTGCCCTTGAGGTCGTCCAGGGTCTTGATCTTGTCCGGGTTCACGACGAGCTTGACGCCGCCGGACGCGGAGCCGGAGATGATCCGCAGGTTGGAGCCCTTGGACTTGACGTAGCCGTTGATCGACGGCGAGGGGCCGATGAAGCCGATGTCGAGGGAGCCGCCGTTGAGGGCCTCGATCTCGGAGGGGCCGGCGTTGAAGGACTGCGGCTTGATCTTGGTGCCGCTCAGTTCCTTCTCGATCAGGCCCTCCTGGAGGCCGACCAGGGCGGTGGCGTGCGTCAGGTTCGGGAAGTACCCGATGCGGACCTCGGACGCGGAGAGCTTCTGACCGCCCTCGGAAGCCGTGGCGCCGGCCGGCTTCTCGTCCTTCTTCTCGGCCTCGGAGCCGTAGCCGCAAGCGGTGAGCAGCAGGGGGAGCGTCGCGGTGACGGCGATGGCGCGCAGGGCGGTGAGCGATCTTGCGGCAGACACGGAGGTGTCCTTTCACGGGATGGGTTCAAGTGCTGAGACGGACGTCTCGAAGCCACCGGTACACACGGCACCCGCGCGCGGCGGTCGGTGGCCGGATCACGGTCGCAGGCTGGGGAAACGGTGGGCCGTCGGGCGGCCCCGGGAATCGAGGTCCGGCCGGCGTGACGGGCGGGCGGCGCGGCACCGGCTGTGCGCGGCCGCCGGGTCAGGCCCGGCGAGGGCGGTCAGACAGGCTGACAGATGGCGCTGGACGTGCGGACCAGATCGATGTGCCGACGGGAGATCAGGGACGGCATCCGGTGTACGTGGTGCAGCGTGCGCATGGCCGTCCTTCCCGGATCCCTAGTTTTCCCACCTGGTTGGTAGGCATCTTGGCAGACCGGGAGACCCGCCCCAAGAGGCTGACCAGATGGTGGACGCTGCTGTCTCGCCCTACGAGAAAGCGCAGGTCAGTGGCTAGGGATTGGTCCAGGCGCCGGGCGCGTCGGCCAGCGCGGACACCGAGGCGGGCAGGTCCGACGACGCGACGTCGGCGAGCGAGACGCCGTCGAGGATCTCGCGCACGTTGGCCCGCAGCGCGATCCACAGGGGGAGCAGCGACTGGGCCGGACCGGTGTAGGAGAGGTCGGGCGGGCGGACCCCGCGGACCGATACGAGCGGCCCGTCCACGACGCGGATGACGTCCGCGATGCTGATGGACCGGGCCGGCCTGGCCAGGCGGTAGCCGCCGTTGCCGCCGCGCTGGCTCAGTACGAGGCCGCCCCGGCGCATGTCGTTCAGGATGCCTTCGAGGAACTTGTGCGGGATCTCCTGGGCGTCCGCGATGGCCTCCGCCTTCAGCGGCCCTTCGTCCTGCGACGCGGCAAGCTGCAGCGCGGCCCGTACCGCATAGTCCGCCCTGGCTGAGATCCGCATGCGGACATTATCCCGTACGGCTCCGGCCGGCGTCCCGCGCGGGCCCCGCGTCAGCGGAAGGCGGCCGCCACCGCGCGGTGCGAGCCGTTGAGGTAGTGCTCGCCGATCGAACGCAGCCGGTGCGCGACCGGGCGGTGGGCCGTCAGGACGCGGGCGTTGCGCCAGAACCGGTCCAGGCCCGGGGCCTCGGCGAATTCCAGCACCCGGGCGGTGATGTGCAGGGCGGCCTCCGAGGTCACCGTCTCGGCGGTCGCGACCAGGGCGGCGACCCCCGCGGGATCCTCGGGGTCGAGCTGCTCCCCGGCGTCGAGGGCCTGCGCCATCACCTCCGTGGCCCGGTCGACCACCGCGGTGGCGGTCTGGGCGGCGGTGGCGAGCTCCCCGTAGGCGAGGAAGAGGTCCGGGTCCTCGCCGGGCGGCCGGTGCGCGCGGCCGCCCCTGCTGAGGTCGCGCGCCTCGGTGAGGGCGCCCTCGGCGATGCCGAGGCCGACGTGGCAGAGGGCGAGCCGGAGCGCGGGTTCGGCGAGTGCGGTGAACGGCGCGGACGACTCCTCGTCGTACGGACGGCGGCCCAGCACCTGCCCGGGCGTGACGGCGACGCGGTCGAACACGACGGCGCCCGCGCCCGCGACGCGCTGGCCGAGGCGGTCGCGGGCGGGTTCGAGGGTCACGCCCTGCGCGCCGGGCGGTATCCGTACGACCAGGACGTCGCCCGTCACGGCGCACACGGCGTCCACCGCGATCTGGTCGGCGGCGGCCACCGCCGTGTCCACGGGGCGGCGCCCGCTCAGCACGTACCCCGGGCTGCGCGGCTTCAGCGTGAGGTCCGGCGGGTCGGCTTCGCCGCCCGGCGCGGGAGCGCGCACCGCGCCGGTCCACAGCCACTGCTCGCGCGCCGACTCCTCTTCGAGGGCGGTGGCGCGGTGGTCGGCCGCGTAGAAGCGTCCGCCCCAGGTGTGCACGTAGTGGCGGGCGAGCACCTCGCCGAGCGAGCTGTCCGCCCCGCCGATCTCCCGTATGACGGCGCATCCGGTCCGCCAGTCCGCGCCGCGGCCCGGCCGGGGCGGGGTGAGCGCGGCGAGCAGGCCCGCCTCGCGCAGCCGGGCCGTCTCGTCGACCGGCGGCCTGCCCGCCTGTTCACGGGCCACGGAGTCGGCGGCCAGGTCCTCCGCCACGTCGCGGGCGGTACGCAGGAGCGCGCGCCGCCGGGCCGCGTCGGACGGCTGGCCCGCGGTGCTCGGGGTCGTCGGCACCGGCGTCACCGACAGGCCCGGACGCCGGGGCGCGGCGCGGGGGAGGGGCGTGGGGTGGTGCCGGGAGGGAGGGCGGTGGTCATGTCGGCTGCTCCGGGACGTTGTCGGTGGCGCCGGCCGGTGGCCGGGAGGCCTGGGCACGCGCGAGGGGTGGAAGCCGGGCGGTGCCGGATCCCCACTTTTCCCATCGGATTGATAGGAATACTTGCCCGGAACCGCACTCCCGGCAATACCGCGACCGGATCGTGGACAAGCCGGTCTCAGGATGAAAGACGTCGGGGGCGGGGCAAGAAGCCCGCCGCTGCCGCCGGTTGGCGGAGCGGCCGGGTCCCGCCCGGCAACACGACTGCCAACTTCCCTTAACAAGGCGGTCATTGTATGGCGCAACGACTGGACATAGCGTTTTCGGCGGATATCGCAACAGGAGTCGGTCCCCCTTCACGCGGCCGACCGGAAAGGCGTGGTTCGACGTGCCGGCATCCGCATCCGCATCAACATCCGCATCAACATCCGCGTCCCGAGCGGCGGCCTCCGAACCGCTGCACCTCGCCGTCGCGCTCGACGGCGCCGGCCGGCATCCGGCCGCCTGGCGCGAGCCCGGTGCCAGGCCCGGCGAACTCCTGACGGCCCGCTACTGGGCCGACGCCGTGGCCGAGGCCGAAGCCGGCCTGCTCGACTTCGTCTCCTTCGACGACGCCCTCACCCTCCAGTCCTCCTCCCCGGACGGGCCCGACGGGCGCACGGACCGGGTCCGCGGCCGGCTGGACGCGGTGCTCACCGCCGCCCGCGTCGCACCGCTGACCCGGAACATCGGACTCGTCCCGACCGTGACCGCCACCCACACCGAGCCCTTCCACATATCCAAGGCCGTCGCCACCCTCGACCACGTCAGCCGGGGCCGCGCGGGCCTGGACGTCCAGGTGTCACAACCGGCCCACGAACTGCGGCACTTCGGACGGCGCGCGGCCGCCCTGCCCGAGGCGGAGGCCTACGGCGAAGCCGCCGACCACGTCGAGGTGGTCCGGCGGCTGTGGGACAGCTGGGACGACGACGCGGAGATCCGGGACGTGGCCACCGGCCGCTTCGTCGACCGCGACAAGCTGCACCACATCGACTTCGAGGGCCGCCACTTCAGCGTCCGGGGCCCCTCGATCACCCCCCGCCCGCCCCAGGGACAGCCCCTGGTCACCGCCGCGGCCGCGGCCGGCCCGGCGTACGGTCTCATCGCCCGTTCCGCGGACGCGGGCTACCTCCCCGCGCGCGACACCGACGGCGTGCGCGCCGCGATCGCCGAGATCCGGCGCGCCCGGGAGGCCGCCGGAACCGCGGAGCGGCCCCTGCACCTCTTCGGGGACCTGACCGTCTTCCTGGACGAGGACGCCCCGGCGGCCGGCGCGCGCAGGGAACGCCTCGACGCCCTCGCGGGCACCCCGTACGGCGACGGCGAAGCCGTCTTCACCGGGACCCCTGCGCAGCTCGCGGACCTGCTCCAGGACTGGCGGACGGCCGGCCTCACGGGCTTCCGGCTGCGGCCCGGCGCCATCGCCCACGACCTGCCCGTGATCACGAGGGCACTGGTGCCCGAGCTCCAGCGGCGCGGGGTCTTCCGCCGCGCGTACGAAGCGGCCACCCTGCGCGGACTGCTGGGCCTGGAACGCCCGGCCGGCCGGTACACCGCCCGTCCCGCCGCCTGATCCGGACCCGGAAGGACCACCATGAGCACCAAACCGCCCAAGCCGCTCAAGCGGATCCACCTCGCGGCCCACTTCCCCGGCGTCAACAACACCACCGTCTGGAGCGACCCGGCGGCCGGCAGCCACATCGACTTCGACTCCTTCGTCCACTTCGCACGCACCGCCGAGCGCGCCAAGTTCGACTTCCTCTTCCTCGCCGAGGGACTGCGCCTGCGCGAACAGGGCGGGCGGATCCACGATCTGGACGTGGTCGGCCGGCCCGACACCTTCACCGTGCTCGCCGCCCTCGCCGCCGTCACCGAACGCCTCGGCCTGGCCGGGACCATCAACTCCACCTTCAACGAGCCGTACGAGGTGGCCCGCCAGTTCGCCACCCTCGACCACCTCTCCGCCGGACGCGCCGCCTGGAACGTGGTGACCTCCTGGGACGCCTTCACCGGGGAGAACTTCCGGCGGGGCGGGTTCCTGCCCCGCGAGGAGCGCTACTCCCGCGCCGAGGAGTTCCTGGCCGCCGCGACCGGGCTGTTCGACTCCTGGGACGGCACCGAGATCGCCGCCGACCCGGCCTCGGGCACCTTCCTGCGGGACGCCCGGGCGGGCGCCTTCACCCACCGCGGCCCGCACTTCGACATCGAGGGCCACTTCAACGTGCCGCGCAGCCCGCAGGGCCGCCCCGTGTACTTCCAGGCCGGCGACTCCGACGAGGGCCGCGAGTTCGCCGCCGCCCGCGCCGACGCGATCTTCGGCCGGTACGGCACGCTCGACGAGGGGCGGGCCTTCTACGCCGACGTCAAGCGCCGCCTCCCCCGGTACGGGCGCACCCCCGACCAGCTGAAGATCCTGCCCGCGGCCACCTTCGTACTCGGCGACACCGACGCCGAGGCGCACGAGACCGCGCACGAGGTCCGCCGCCTCCAGGTCAGCGGACAGACCGCGATCAAGTACCTGGAGCACGTCTGGAACCGCGACCTGTCCGGCTACGACCCCGACGGGCCGCTGCCCGACATCGACCCCGTCCCCGGCGAGAACACCATCGCCCTCGGCCGGGCCAGCGTCCGCCAGTTCCGCGACCCGCGGGAAACCGCCCGGCGGTGGCGCGAGCTCGCCCGGGCCAAGAACCTCTCGATCCGCGAGCTCGTCATCGCGACCACCGCCCGGCAGACCTTCGTCGGCTCCGCCGCCACCGTCGCCCGGGCCATCGACGACCTGGTCCAGGCGGACGCCGCCGACGGCTTCATCCTCGTCCCCCACATCACCCCCGGCGGGCTCGACGTCTTCGCCGACACCGTCGTCCCCCTGCTCCAGGAGCGCGGAGTCTTCCGCACCGAGTACGAGGGCACCACCCTGCGCGACCACCTCGGGCTCTCCGTGCCCGCCACCGCCCACTCCGACCTGTAAGGAGCCCGGCATGTCCGGCATTCCCCTCGGGGTCCTCGACCTCGTCCCCGTCCCGTCCGGCTCCACCGCCGCCGAGGCCCTGCACCGCAGCATCGACCTCGCCCGGCAGACCGAGGCCTTCGGCTACGCCCGCTACTGGTTCGCCGAGCACCACCTCAACCCGGGGGTCGCCGGGACCTCCCCGGCGGTCGTCCTCGCGCTGACCGCCTCCGCCACGACGACCATCCGGCTCGGCTCCGGAGCCGTGCAGCTCGGCCACCGCACCGCCCTGTCCACCGTCGAGGAGTTCGGCCTGATCGACGCGCTGCACCCCGGCCGCCTGGACCTGGGCCTCGGCCGTTCCGCCGGCCGGCCGCCGCAGCGCGACCCGGAGGCGGCGGAGCCCTTCGAGGGGTGGACGCCGAACGGGCTGCGCATCCCGCCGCGCTTCTCCTTCGCGCACCTGCTGGGCCATCCCCGCGTGGCGCTCCAGCAGCGGCTGCTGAACCTGCCCGGCGCCCGGGCGCAGGACTACGCCGAGCAGGTCGACGACGTCCTCGCGCTGCTGCGGGGCGACTACCGCTCCCCGGAGGGCGTGGAGGCGCACGCCGTCCCGGGGGAGGGGGCCGACGTACAGGTGTGGATCCTGGGCAGCAGCGGCGGCGTCAGCGCGGAGACCGCCGGCCGCAACGGCCTGCGGTTCGCGGCCAACTACCACGTCAGCCCCGCCACCGTGCTGGAGGCGGCCGAGGGCTACCGGGCGGCCTTCAAACCGTCCGCCGGGCTGGACCGCCCGTACCTGACCGTGTCCGCCGACGTCGTGGTCGCCGAGGACGACGCGACCGCCCGCGAACTGGCCGCCGGATACGCGCCCTGGGTGCGCAGCATCCGCACCGCCGAGG
The DNA here is from genome assembly GCF_050275515.1 of Streptomyces sp. NPDC004126. Lineage (NCBI taxonomy): Bacteria > Bacillati > Actinomycetota > Actinomycetes > Kitasatosporales > Streptomycetaceae > Streptomyces > Streptomyces sp. NPDC004126. The sequence continues at coordinate 95,180 of NZ_JBNNPF010000025.1, forward strand.
GCGCCATCCCCTTCCCCACGCTCGCCGAGGCGCGCGCCCTGCCCTGGACCGAGGCCGACCGGGAACTCGTCGCCGACCGGGTCGAGACCCAGTTCACGGGCTCGCCGCGGACCGTCGCCGACCACCTGGAACGGCTCCAGGAGGCCACGGGCGCGGACGAGCTGCTGATCACCACCATCACGCACGACCACGCGGACCGGGTCCGCTCCTACCGCCTGCTGGCCGAGGAGTGGCGGCGCCGCTGACCGGCCGCCCGGCGCCCTGGTCGAGGCACCGCCCGCAGGCTCGTAGACTCGACGGTTGTGGCGGACACCCAGTACGAAGACCTGTTGCGGCATGTGCTCACCTCCGGGACGGCGAAGGCCGACCGGACGGGCACCGGCACCCGAAGCGTGTTCGGGCACCAGCTGCGTTACGACCTCTCCCAGGGGTTCCCCCTGGTCACCACCAAGAAGGTGCACCTCAAGTCGATCGTGTACGAGCTGCTGTGGTTCCTGCGCGGCGACTCGAACGTCGGCTGGCTGCAGGAGCACGGCGTCACCATCTGGGACGAGTGGGCCGACGCGGACGGTGAGCTCGGACCGGTCTACGGCGTCCAGTGGCGGTCCTGGCCCACCCCCGACGGGCAGCACGTGGACCAGATCACCGAGGTGCTCGACACGCTCCGGCGCGACCCGGACTCCCGCCGGATGATCGTCTCCGCCTGGAACGTCTCCGAGCTGTCCCGGATGGCGCTCGCCCCGTGCCACGCCTTCTTCCAGTTCTACGTGGCCGACGGCAAGCTCTCCTGCCAGCTGTACCAGCGCAGCGCGGACCTGTTCCTCGGCGTGCCGTTCAACATCGCCAGCTACGCCCTGCTCACCCACATGGTGGCGCAGCAGACCGGCCTCGAACCGGGCGACTTCATCTGGACCGGCGGCGACTGCCACATCTACGACAACCACGTCGAGCAGGTGACCGAGCAGCTCTCGCGCACGCCGTACGACTTCCCCCGGCTGAACCTGCGCCAGGCCGACTCGATCTTCGACTACGCCTTCTCCGACGTGGAGGTGCTCGACTACCGGCACCACCCGGCCATCAAGGCACCGGTGGCGGTATGACCGTCGGACTGATCTGGGCGCAGACCCTCGACGGCGTCATCGGCGCCGGCAACACCATCCCGTGGCGGCTGCCCGAGGACATGGCGCACTTCAAGGCCACCACCCTCGGCCACCCCGTGGTGATGGGCCGCAAGACCTGGGACTCGCTGCCCCCGCGCTTCCGCCCGCTCGCCGGCCGGCGCAACATCGTCGTCACCCGCGACCCGCACTGGCAGGCCGAGGGCGCGCTGCGCGCCGGCTCGGTCGCCGAGGCCCTGGAGCTGGCGGCCGGTACCGGCGAGACGTGGGTGATCGGCGGCGGCGAGATCTACCGGGCCGCCCTGGAGCACGCCACGGTGCTCTCGGTGACCGAGATCGACACGGTGGTGGACGGCGACACCCACGCCCCCGTACCCGGCCCGGAATGGACCGCCGGCGCGGACGACGCCTGGCACACCTCCACGTCCGGGCTGCGCTACCGCATCCGCCGGTACACGCGGTAGAACAGCCGCCGCGGCGGGTCAGTGCCGCGCGGCCTCCTCGCGGAGGGCGCGGACGAGCGCCGTGACGTGGGGCCGGCCGCCGCGGCCGAGCGTGGCGGCCCCGATGTGGCGGACCGGCCCCGGGGCCGCGACCGGGACGGCGCGCAGGCCCGGGACCTCGGGGCCGAGCGCGATCGAGGGGATCAGGGAGATCCCCATGCCCGCGGCCACGAGCGAGCGCGCGAAGAAGTAGTCGGTGGTGGTCCCGCGCACCTCGGGATCGAAGCCGGCGATCCCGGCGTACCGGCGCAGGTACGCCTCGGTGCGCAGGCAGCCGAGCACCCAGGGTTCGCCGGCCAGCTCGGAGAGGTCCAGGACGTCCCGCCCCTCGAACCGGTGCTCCCGGGGCAGGACGACGTACAGCGGGTCCTCCATCAGCGGCGTCCACTCCAGGCCGGGGCCCTGCCCGACGGGCAGCGGGCCGTCGAAGCGGTAGGCGAGCGCGAGGTCCACGGCGCCCTGCCGGACCAGCGGCAGGGTGTCCTCCGGTTCGCCCTCCCTGATGTGGATCACGGTACGGGGATGCTCCGCCGTCAGCCGGGCGAGCGCGGCCGGCAGCAGCAGCCTGCCCCCGCTGGTGAACGTGGCCACGGTGAGCCGGGTACGGCCCGTGCCGAGCCGGTCGACCTGCTGCCGCGCGTGTTCGAGCTCGGCCGCGACGGTCTCGGCGGCGCCGACCATGATCCGGCCGGCCTGGGTGAGGGTGACGCCGCGCGTGCTCCGGTCGACGACCCGCGCGCCGAGACCGCGCTCCAGCGCGGCGATCTGCTGGGAGACGGCGGACGGGGTGAGGCGCAGCGCCGTGGCCGCCCGGTTGAAACTGCCGTGCTCCGCCACCGCCCGCAGTACGCGGAGCCGCTGTACGTCGATCAACAGTTTTCCTTAATGCGTGATCAGCAGATCATGACTTCTGCTGGTGACGATAGGCCTCCACGATGAGGGCATGCAAAAGATCATCGTCATCGGCGGAAGCCGATACTTCGGAAGGCTCCTGGTCGAGCGCCTGCACGCCGCGGGGCACCGGGTCACCGTGGTCAACCGGGGCTCCACCCCGCCGCCCGAGGGGGTCGAGCACCTCGTCGTCGACCGGAACGACGAGGCCGCCCTGAGGGCCGCGCTCGACGGCCGCGGCTTCGACGTCGTGGTCGACCAGGTCTGCTACACCCCGGTGCAGGCCGCCATCGCCGCCCGCGCCTTCGCCGGCCGTACCCGGCGCTACGTCATGACCTCCACGATCGAGGTCTACGACCCGGCCACGGCCGCCCTCCCCGCCGCACCCGCCGGCACGCCGGTTCCGGAATCGGCCGTGGACCCGGCCGTCTGGCGGGTGGCCGAGGACCTCCCCTGGCAGGACCCCGCGTACCTGGAGGAGCACTACGCCGAGGGCAAGCGCCAGGCGGAGGCCGTCCTCGCCGCCGCCGGCGGCTTCGAGTTCGCGAGCGTACGCAGCGCCCACGTGCTCGGCGGCGGCGCACTGGAGTTCACCGGCCGGCTGGCGCACTACACCGGCCGCGTCACCCGGGGCGAGGAGATCACCGTGCACGCCCGGCCGCGGCCCACGGTCTTCATCCACCACGAGGAGCTGGCCGAGGTGCTGCTGTGGGCGGCCGCGGCCGACTTCACCGGCCCCGTCAACGCCTGCTCCGACGGCCCGCTCGACGTGCACGGCCTCCTCGACGCCATCGCCGCGCAGACCGGCCGGGAGCCCGTCCTGCGGACCGTCCCGGCGGGCTCGGACGCCTCGCCCTTCTCCTTCGACCGCCACTACGCCATGGACAACTCCCGCGCGGCGGAGCTGGGCTTCCGCTTCTCCCGCACCGCCGACTGGCTGCCCGGCGCCGTCGCCGAAGCCCTCACCGCCTGAGCGAACGGAGCCACCCCGTGCAGTACCGCACCATCGGCCACACCACCGTCAGCGCCGTCGGCCTCGGCGCCATGCCCCTGTCCATCGAGCACCGCCCCGACGAAGCACGGGCCGTCGCCACCGTCCACGCCGCCCTCGACGCCGGCGTCACCCTCGTCGACACCGCCGACAGCTACCACTGGCACGCCGGCGAGGAGGGCCACAACGAACGGCTGGTCGCCCGCGCCCTGGCCCGCTACGGCGGCGACACCTCGGGCGTACTGGTGGCCACCAAGGGCGGCCGGGGCCGCCCCGGCGACGGCAGCTGGACCGTCGACGCCACCCCCGCCCACCTCAAACGCGCCGCCGAAGCCTCCGCCCGGCGCCTGGGCGTCGACGCCATCGGCCTCTACCAGCTGCACAAACCCGACCCGGCCGTACCCTGGGCGGAGTCCGTCGGAGCGCTGCGCGAACTGCTCGACGCCGGCACGATCCGCGCCGCGGGAATCTCCAACGTCACCTCCGCCCAGATCCTCCAGGCGCACCGGATCCTCGGCGACGGACTCGTCTCCGTGCAGAACCAGTACTCGCCGGCCGTCCGCGACGCCGAGGCGGAACTGCGGCTGAGCACCCGGCTGGGGCTGGCCTTCCTGCCCTGGAGCCCCCTCGGCGGCATCTCGCGCAGCTCCCTGGACGGCCCCTCCGGCACCACCTCCGCCGGCACCCCCTTCCACGGCGTCGCGGCCGAGCACGGCGTCAGCCCCCAGCAGGTCGCCCTGGCCTGGCTGCTGGCCCGCTCCCCGGCCGTCATCCCGGTACCGGGAGCGGGCCGCCCGGCCTCGATCACCGACTCGGCCGCGGCGGCCGAGCTCGCGCTCACCGCCGAGGAGCTGGCCCGGCTGGACGCCTTCAGGAGTGCAGCCGGCTCGTCCAGTCCTGCGGGACCCGCTCGGACGGCCCCGGCGCCGGCTGGGTCGGCGGATGCTCGGACGGCGGGGTGAGTTCCGGGCCGCCCTGGAACAGGGCGTTCGTGGAGTAGTTCCAGAACCAGTCCTCGCCCGGCTCGAAGCTCTGCACCAGGGGATGACCGGTGGCCTTCCAATGGGCGGTGGCGTGCTGGGCCGGCGAGGAGTCGCAGCAGCCGATGTGGCCGCACTGGGCGCAGCGGCGCAGGTGGAACCACCAGCCGTGCACCTCCTCGCACTCCACGCACCCGGTGCCGGAGGGCGCGGCGCCCGGGTCGATCCCGTCGATCTCGGTCATGCGGTCTCCTCGGGGGTGTCCGGTGGTGTCAGCGGCAGCAGCACCTGGAAACGGGTGTCGCCGGGGACGGATTCGACCTGGAGGCTGCCGTGGTGCTTGCCGACCACGATCCGCCAGGAGATGTCCAGGCCGAGCCCGGTGCCCTCGCCGACCGGTTTGGTGGTGAAGAAGGGGTCGAAGATGCGGCTGCGGATCTCGGCGGGCACCCCTGGCCCGGTGTCGCGGAACTCCACGAGCAGCCGGTCCCCCTCCCGCGCCGTGCGGACCGTCAGCGTGCCCTCGCCGCCCGTCTCCGCGATCGCGGACACGGCGTTGTCGATCAGGTTCGTCCACACCTGGTTGAGCTCGGCCGGATAGGCGGGCACGTCCGGCACCGAACGGTCGTACTCCTTCACCACCCGCACCCCCGGCCCGATCTTCCCGGACAGCATCACCAGCGTGCTGTCCAGGAGCTCGTGGACGTCGACGACCCGGTACGGGGCCCGGTCGAGCTGCGCGTACTGCTTGGCCGCGTCGACGAGGTGGGAGATACGGGCCGTGGAGTCCTCGATCTCACCCATCAGCAGCTCGGTCTCGACCGTGTAGCCGAGCCAGCCGACCGCCGCCGGCAGCAGGTCGTCGGCCACGGCCGCCGCGACCCGGTCCAGCCAGTCCGTGTCCAGCCCGGCCTGCACGAAGGTCGGGGCCACCCGCCAGCCCTCCGGGAGGCCGTGGTCCTCCAGCCAGTCCGCCAGCTCGTCCTCCCGGTCGGAGGCCTCCAGCGGGCTCAGCGCCGGCGCCTTCGCGACCCGTTCCACCGTACGCTCCTGGATCTCGATGAGATCGGCGATCGCCTCGCCCGAGTAGCGGCCCTGGGAGATGTGCGCCAGTTTGTGCCGCATCTTGCCGACCCGCTCGCGCAGCGCCGCGGTGGCCCGGACGGCCGCCGCGGCCGGGTTGTTCAGCTCGTGGGTGAGTCCCGCGGACAGCGAACCGAGCGCCAGGAGGCGTTCGCGCTGCCCGATGGCCCGCTGGCTGTTCCTCGAACCGAAGAACAGCCCCTCCAGCAGGTGCGCCGCCATCGGGAACCACTCCCGCATGACGTCCGCGAACGACTGCGCCGGCAGCACGAAGAACCGCGTCGGCTCCGTCACCCGCATGGAATTGGTGTACGTCTGCGGCACCCGCTCGCCCAGATAGGCCTGCATCGCGCCCGAGTACACCCCGCGCTGCGAGGTACGGCTCACCTCGACGTCGTCGCCGCCGACCCGCCGCGACAGCACGACGGTCCCCTCGATCATCACGTAGAAGCAGGTGGCGGGCTCCCCCTCGGTGTACACCGGACCCGTCTCGAAGCGCTCCACCCGCCCCTCGGCGCACAGCCGCCCCAGCTGCTCCGGGGACAGCTCCTCGAACAGGAACAGGGACGCGATCTCGTGCGGCGCGCAGGGCATGACCTGCCCGCCGCCGCCCCGCCCGTTCACGACTGCTCCAGGTACCGGTGGACGAGCATGACGGCCATGGCTCCCTCTCCTACGGCGGACGCGACGCGCTTGGCCGACTCGGCGCGGGCGTCGCCCGCCACGAACACGCCGGGAACGCTGGTCTCCAGGTGGTACGGCAGCCGGTCCGGCTCCCACCCCTGCGGCGGCCGGCCGTCCGCCGTGAGGTCCGGTCCCGCCAGGATGAAGCCGTGCCCGTCGCGCAGCACCGTGCCGTCCAGCCAGTCGGTCAGCGGGGCCGCGCCGATGAACACGAACACGTACTGGGCGTCGACCAGTTCCGTCGCCCCGCCGTCCACCTCCCGCAGCGCCAGCCGCTCCAGGTGGTCCTCACCCTGCGCCGCCTCGACGACGGTCCGCGTGCGCACCGTGATGTTCGGGGCCTCCTCGATCTGCTGGACCAGGTAGTACGACATGGACGCCGTCAGCGACTCCCCGCGCACCAGCAGCGTCACCGACTTCGCGCCCCGCGCCAGGTACACCGCCGCCTGCCCGGCCGAGTTCGCGCCGCCCACGATGTACACGTCCTGCCCCGCGCAGGAGGCCGCCTCCGTGAGGGAGGAGCCGTAGTACACCCCCCGGCCGGTCAGCTCGTCGCAGCCGGGCGCCCCCAGGTGCCGGTACGAGACCCCGGTCGCCAGGATCACGCTGTGCGCGGCGACCGCCGAACCGTCGGAGAAGCGCACCACCCGGGCCGGCCCCTTCACCTCCAGGCCCGTGACTTCGCGGGCCGTGAGGATCTCGGCGCCGAAGCGGGCGGCCTGGCGGCGGGCACGCTCCGTGAGCTGGGCGCCCGAGACGCCGTCCGGGAAGCCGAGGTAGTTCTCGATGCGGGAGCTCTGGCCGGCCTGCCCGCCGGTCGCCGACCGCTCGACCAGCACGGTGCGCAGCCCCTCGGAGGCCCCGTACACCGCGGCGCCGAGCCCGGCCGGGCCGCCGCCGATGACCACCAGGTCGTAGAACTCGGCCGCCGGGGTGGTGGCGAGTCCCACGTGGGCGGCCAGCTCGGCCGGCTCCGGCTCGATCAGCGCCGTGCCCCCGGGGGTGACCACCAGCGGCAGCCGCTGCCCGTCGGCCCCGGCCGCCTCCAGCAGCCGCCGGCCCTCGGGCTCGTCGGAGGAGTACCAGCGGTACGGCACCTGGTTGCGGGCCAGGAACTCCCGCACCCGCGAGGACGGCGCCGACCAGCGGTGCCCGACCACCTTGGTGGCGGGCACCGGCCGGTGGTCGCTGGACCGCCAGGCCGTGAGCAGGTCGTCCAGGACCGGGTAGAGCTTCTCCTCCGGCGGGTCCCAGGGCTTGAGGAGGTAGTGGTCGAGGTCGACCACGTTGATCGCGTCGATCGCCGCGCTCGTGTCCGCGTACGCGGTCAGCAGCACGCGCCGCGCCCCCGGGTACACGTTCAGGGCCTGTTCGAGGAACTCGATGCCGTTCATCCGGGGCATGCGGTAATCGGCGAGGATCACGGCCACCAGGTCGCCGCGGAGCTTCAGCTCGCGCAGCGCCTCCAGCGCGGACTCGCCGGACTCGGCGCGCACGATCCGGTACCCGCCGCCGTAGCGGCGCCGCAGGTCACGGGCGATGGCGCGGGAAACGCCCGGGTCGTCGTCCACGGTCAGGATGACGGTCCGCGCGCTCTCGACGGCCTGTGCCATACGGCCCATCGTAGGGTCGGCGCGCCACGACCGCTCCGGGGCGCGGTGAGCGCCCCGGAGCGGCCCGCTGTGTGGATCTCCGCCACTCGGCCTGCGCCGCCGGGCCGAAGCGGAAGGGCGGGGCGGCCCGCACCCCGCGCCGGTCCTTGATCGCCGGGGTGGAAGCGGAAGTCGGCGGGTGCCCCAATCCCGGTACCCTGCAGCCGTGTTGGGGGCCACGGGCCTTTGTGCGCACCTCGGTGACCTGACCAGCAGGTTCGTGTGTTCCGCCAGTACGAAGTCCCCTCGTCCACCCAGCAGACTTCCCGCCGAGGGCCGCGGCTCGTCATGGGAGCCGACGCCACAGAACGATGGGGGAACCACCGCGATGAGTGGTCAGCTGTACGACGGAATCGGCGAAGCGTTCGAAGGCTTCAAGACCCTGCCCATCATCCGCTACGCCGAGGTACCGGGCTTCCTCGGCCTGGTCGGCGACGTCACCGGCAAGTCCGTGCTCGACATCGCCTGCGGCACCGGCTTCTACAGCCGCGAGCTGAGGCGCCGCGGCGCCTCCCGCGTCTTCGGCTTCGACATCTCCGGCGCGATGGTCGACGCGGCCAAGGCGATCGAGGGCGCCGCGCCCCTCGGCATCGACTACGAGGTCGCGGACACGACCACCCTGCGCGAGTTCGACGAGCCGTTCGACGTGGCCGTCGCCGTGCAGGCGTTCAACTACGCGGGCGGCGTCGCCGAGATCGAGCAGATGATGCGCAACATCCGGCGCAGCCTCGTGCCCGGCGGCGCGTTCCACCTCTTCGTGCAGGACCCCGGCTACGACTTCGGCGGCCCGTCGCTGGAGAAGTACGGGTTCCTGCTCGAATCCACCGGCAAGGACAACGAGATCGGCATCGGCATCCGGCTCACCGCCCTGCTCGACCCGCCGGTCTCCTTCGAGGCCACCGTGCCCTCGAAGGAGACGTACGAGCAGACCCTGAAGGCGGCCGGGTTCACCGGCGTCGAGTGGGTCACGCTGGAGGTCTCGGAGTCCGGCCTGGAGAAGTACGGCGAGGAGTACTGGGCGGACTACTCCTCCAACCGCCCGCTGACGATGCTCCGCTGCACCGCCTGACCGGGGCACCGCAACCCGGCCCGGCCCCCTCGGGGGCCGGGCCCTCGGAGCCTGTGGCCGGCCGGCTTCGGCGCGGCTTCGCGCCGGTTTCGGAGATGCCGCCCGGCCGAACGCGGCGTTGGTTAGGGTTTTGGCGTGTTTGGAATCCTGCAGAAGGACCGCGGGCCGGCTCCCGCGGTGGTGCCCGCGTCGTTACGCGCGTGGCTCGGGCTGATCGCCGTCCTCGCCGCCCTGGTGGTCCTCGGGCTCGGGGTGCTGTACGCCGACGCCGGCGAGCCCGGCGCGGTGGACGAGCGGGTCGGGGCGGCCGTGTACGGGGTGGGGCCGTCCTGGCGGTACCTCGCCCTGGCCACCGACTTCCTGGGGGAGCCCGCCGGGGCCGCGGTGCTGGTCGGGGGCGCCGTGACCGGCTGCCTGCTGCTCCGCAGGCCCCGCGCGGCGGTGCTCGTCGTGGCCGGTGCCGCGCTGGCCGTGGGGACGGCGACGCTGCTCAAGTCCGTGGTGGGACGCACCATCCACGGCGACAACCTGTCCTTCCCGAGCGGGCACACCGCCTTCGCCACCGCGCTCGCCCTCGTGGCCGCGCTGCTGGCGACCGGCCGGCTCGGCCTCGGCCGGACGGCCGGCACCTCGCTCGTGCTCGCCGCGGCGCTGCTCGCCGGCGCCGCCATGGGCTGGGCGCAGGTCGCCCTGGGCGCCCACTACCCGACCGACGTGCTGGGCGGCTGGTGCACCGCGCTGGCGGTGGTCCCGGCGACCGCGTGGCTGGTCGACCGGACGGCCGACGCCGGCCGGCGCGGGCGCGGCTGACGCCGCGCCGCTCCGGCCGGCCGCCTCCCCTCGCGTCACCTCACGACCTCACACCTGGCGGCGGAACACCGGCTTCACCGGGCGTCCCCCCAACCAGGGACCGGGGTCGCCGGCGTCCAGCGCCTTGCGGTACACCGCGCACGCCTGGGCCACCGCGTCGACGGTGTGGTCGATGTCGGCGTCACTGAGCGCCCCGCTCACCACGAACGACGGGGCCAGCACCCCGCCCGCCAGGAGCCGGCGCAGGAACAGGGTGCGGTACTCCTGCGACGGCTGCCCGTTCTCGTCGAGGGTGGCGAAGACCAGGTTGCTGGCCCGGCCCCGGACGACCACGTGGTCGCCGACGCCCATGCCCGCCGCGGCTTCCCGGACACCGGCCGCCAGCCGCTCGCCGAGGGCGTGCAGCCGCGCCGTGACGCCCTCCTCGGCGTAAGTGGCCTGCACGGCCATCGCGGCCGCCAGGGAGTGCGTCTCCGCGCCGTGCGTGGTGGACAGCAGGAACACCCGGTCGCCGGAGTGGCGCAGCCCGCCCCGCTCCATCAGCTCGCGGCGCCCGGCCAGCGCGGAGACGGCGAAGCCGTTGCCCAGCGCCTTGCCGAACGTGGAGAGGTCCGGGACCACTCCGTACAGGCCCTGGGCGCCCGCCTCCGACCAGCGGAAGCCGGTGATCATCTCGTCGAAGACCAGGACGCAGCCGTGCCGGTCGGCCAGTTCGCGCAGCCCGGCGAGGTATCCGGGCGGCGGCTCGCTGTGGGTGGCGGGTTCGAGGATCAGACAGGCGACCTCGTCCCGGTACCGGCTGAGGATCTCCTCCGTGGCGGCCAGGTCGCCGTACGGGAACGTCACGGTGAGCTCGTTGACCTCGTCCGGGATGCCGGCGGACATCGGCGTGGTGCCGATGAACCAGTCGTCCGTGGAGAAGAACGGGTGGTCGCCGCAGATCGCCACCCGCCGGCGCCCGGTGGCGGCGCGGGCGAGGCGCACGGCGGCGGTGGTGGCGTCGGAGCCGTTCTTCGCGAACTTCACCATCTCGGCGGTCGGCACCGTCGCGAGGAAGCGCTCGGCGGCCTCGACCTCCACGAACGACGGCCGCACGAAGTTGCCGCCCCGGTCGATTTCGCGCCGTACCGCCTCGGTCACGCGCGGGTGGGCGTGCCCGAGGCTGACCGACCGCAGGCCGGAGCCGTACTCGACGTAGCGGTTGCCGTCGACGTCCCACACGTGGGCGCCGCGGCCGTGGCTGATGACCGGGGCCAGGTCCTCGGGGTACTGGTCGTCGCCCTTGGCGTAGGTGTGCGCGCCCCCGGGGACCAGGGCGTGCAGCCGCTCGTTCGCCGCCCGCGACCGCGGCAGTGCGAACTCTCGGTTGTCTTCGGTGTCCACTGGGGCCTCAGCTCTCGTTCTGCTTCAGGACCTCGGCGAGGCTGGGCGCCTCCCGGTCCCGCCGGGACATCAAGGTGACCGGCAGCGGCCACGGAATGGCCAGCTCCGGGTCGTCGAAGGCGATCGTCACGTCCTCGGCGGGATCGTGCGGGCGGTCGATCCGGTACGAGGTGTCGGCGGTCTCGGTCAGCGCCTGGAAACCGTGCGCGCACCCCGCCGGGATGTACAGCGTCGCCTGCGTCTCGCCGGACAGCTCGAAGAAGGCCCGGTTGCGGTACGTCGGGGAGTCCGGCCGCAGGTCCACGACCACGTCGAAGATGCTCCCGGACGAGCACCGCACCAGCTTGGCCTCGCCGGCGCCGGAGCGCAGGTGCAGCCCGCGCAGCACGCCCCGCACCGAACGGGACACGCTGTCCTGGACGAAGGAGTGCGGGTCGAGGCCCACCGAGCGGACCACGTCGACGTCGAAGGTGCGGCAGAAGAAGCCGCGCTCGTCGGCGTACGGCGTCGGCTCGAACAGGTACGCGCCGGCGATCGCCGGGACTTCGGTCGCTTTCATCGGGTCTCCCGCGAGGCGTGGGCGTGGACGTGGGGGGGGGGGGGGGGCCCCGGCCCCCCCCCCCCGCGGGGGGGGGGGCCCGGACCGCCCG
>NZ_JBNNPF010000025.1:107003-119517 GCF_050275515.1 Streptomyces sp. NPDC004126
CCCGCGCCCGGCCGGCAATAGGTGTCTTTTACCCGGGGACCCGCGGGGGGGGGGGGGGGGGGGGGGGGGGGGGGCCCGCCCCCGCCCACGGGCGGTGCGGCCGGCCGCCGGGAACAGGGCCGCGGTCAGGGCCGAGAACTGCTCCTCCAGGAGCCGGGCGGCGGCCAGGTTCCGCTCGGCGAGGGTCCGCCGCAGCTCCGCCGACCGCGCCTCCAGCTCCCGGAACTGGCCGAGCAGCCGGTCGGCGTCGACCTCGCGGGCCGGGTGGCGGAACGCGTCCAGCCCCATCCGGGCCATCAGCGCGTCGCTCTTCGCCGCGTAGCTCAGCGCGAGCGTCGGAGTGCCGGCCTTCAGCGCGCAGACCAGGTTGTGGTAGCGGGTCGCCACCACGGCGTCGGCCGCCGCCGCCTCCTTCATCAGGCCGTCCAGCGAGGCCGCCCCGGCGGCGGTGACCAGCGGCGAGTCCACCGCTTCGAGGATCGCCTCGACCACCGGCGCGTCGCACGCGTCACCGGTGAGCAGCCGGACCGGCCTGCCTTCGGCGGCCAGCGCGCGGACGAACCGGGTCGTCCCGTCCAGGTAGCGCCGGTGGATCTCCTCGGCCCGCGCCCGGTCGTCGTTGCCGCCGTGGAAGTCCATGACGCCCACGCAGACCACCCCCGGCGCGTCCGAGGGCTTGCCCGCCGGCGCGGGCAGGGCGAACGCCAGGTCCGGGTAGACCTCGTCGCGCGAGGTGTCCACGCCCATCTCCCGCATCGCGTCGCGGGACAGGCCGTCCCGGTACGACCGGTACGCGGCCAGCCGCGCCGACCAGCGCACCAGCGCCCGGGTCGGCCGGTCGGCGATCGGGGCGGCGCCCACGCCGACCAGCGCGACCGGGGTGCCCAGCAGCCGCCCGCTCGCGCAGAGCAGCAGCAGCGAGTACGGGAAGCCCCACGGCCGCAGCGGCAGCGTGGCCTCCAGGACGCCCATGCCCGGCACGATCACCACGTCGTGCCGGCGCACCCAGGCCGCGGTGCGGAAGACGTCGACGAGCTTGCCCAGGCCCTTGCCGGCGACCGCCCCCGCCCGGGACGCCGTCCGGTACTCCCCGCGGTACCAGTGCAGCCGCGTCGCGGGGATCCCGTACCGGGCCGAGACGACCTCGGGCCCGCCGCACAGGGCGTCCACGGCCGCCTCCGGGTGCGCCCCGCGCAGGTACCCGAGCACGGCCTCCAGCGACCCGTCGTTGCCGAGGTTCCCCGAGCCGAGCAGCCCGAACACCCCGACCCGCACCGGGGATCCGTCCGCGCCGCTCACGCCCCCCTCCCCTCGCGCCCGGCGACGAGCTCGTCGACGGAGACCGCGAGCCGGGCCGGGACCACCGGGGCCCGGTCCTCGACCCGCTCACCGGCGCCCGGCCGGGCCCGGCTGGCCATCCACACCGCCAGGTGGCGGTAGCAGGCGCGCCGGTCGGCCGCCGACAGCGGCGCCCGCCCGATGGCCCCGAGGAACCCGAGGACGTACTCGGCGAGCAGCCGGGGCGTCGGGTGCAGCGCGCCCGCCCGGCGCGGGTCCAGGTTGACGCACCGCGAGCGCTTGCCCGGGTTCGCCCGCTCGGCGCGCGTGGGGTGGTCGCGGCGGAAGTACAACAGCTCCGGCACCTGGTGGAAGGGCCCGTTCAGGACGATCTCGGCGACGAACGTGCGGTCCGCGTGGTGGTAGCTGTCGTGCGGCTTCACCCGGCGCAGCACGTCGGCCCGCATCACCCCGTAGAAGTCGTCGCCGCCGGGCGCGAACAGGAAGCTGCGGAAGCGCTCCGGCGCGCTCGGCGAATCGGTGGCGATCCCGTACTCGTACGGCACCTTCACCCGGCCGTCGCCGTCGATGACGGCCTGGCCGCTGTGCGCGAGGATCACGTCCGGCCGCTCGTCCAGCGCCTCCACGCAGCGCTTCAGCAGGTCCCGGGCGTACAGGTCGTCGTGCGAGGCCCACTTGAACAGCTCGCCGCGGCACTCGGTGAACACGTGGTTGTGGTTGGGCGCGGCGCCGATGTTGCGGGGCAGCCGCAGGTAGCGGATGCGCGAGTCCCGCGCGGCGTACTTGAGACAGATGTCCCGGGTCCCGTCGGTGGAGGCGTTGTCGGAGATGACCAGCTCGAAGTCCTCGTAGGTCTGGCCGAGGAGGGCGTCGAGCGACTCGGCGAGGTACTCCTCGCCGTTGTAGACGGGCAGGCCGATGCTCAGCCTGGGACGGTCGTTCATGAGGTCCTCACTTCGCGGATCGAATGCGTGCGCTCGCGCAGGGCGGACCGCAGGTGCAGCCACCACACGGCCGAGCCGCAGGCGGTCGCGGCGGCGACCCCCCAGGCCGAGCCGACCGTGCCGGCCAGGGCGGCACCGCCGAGCCCGCCCGCGGCGTAACAGGCGGAGGCGAACAACTGGCTGCGCAGACTGCGCCGGGCCGCGCCGAGCGCGCGCAGCCCGGCCGCCGCGCCGGTGCCCAGGCCGGCGCCCGCGACGCCGAGCGTGGCCGGCACGATCAGCTGCGAGGCCCCCTCCCAGACGTCGCCGAGGACGAGCCCGCCGAGCCCGTCCGGCACCAGCAGCAGGGCCGCGCCCCAGAGCAGCGCGGCGACGGCCTGCACGCCGCCGAGCAGGAGACAGAACACGCCGAGGCGGTGCGGGGCCCGCCGCAGCACCCGGGCCGCCTCGGCGACCGTGACCAGCGACAGCCCCATCAGCACGGCGAGGAACGGCCCGAGCAGCAGCTCGGCGCCCCGGACCACGCCCACCGCGCTGACCCCGACGATCGCGCCGAGCCCGTACGCCCGCAGCTGGCTCGCGCCGCTGACGCAGGTGTTCTCGACCAGGTACCGGTAGCCCAGGTCGCGGTGGTCGCGGACCCACTCGCGGGCACCGGCCAGGCGGGGCCGGATCCCCGACTGGAAGCAGCCGTACGCCGCGGCCACCGCGGCGGAGACGCCCCAGGCGAGCACGAACGCGGCCACGCTGCCCACCCGGGCCGCGACCACCATGGCCGGGACGAGCGCGACGCCCCAGACCACGTCGTTGACGAAGGCCTTGCGCCCGGCCCCGGCGGCGAAGAACGCGTACCGCCAGGCGTCCTGGAGCAGCAGCCCCGGCAGCACGAGGCCCAGGCAGGCGAACGCGGTCCCGACGAGCCCGCCCAGCACCGCACCGGCCACCAGGCAGACGGCGCCGATGGCGGCGCCGACACCGAGCGCGGTACCCGACGACCGGGCCACCGCCCCGCGCCAGGACGCCTCCGGCACCCCGCTGAAGCGCACCACGAGCGGGTCGGTGGCCAGCCCGCGGGAGACGCTGAGCACCACCCCGTACGTCACCCAGGCCAGGCTGAACACGCCGAACGCGGCCAGCCCCAGCGAGCGCGCCACGTAGATGCCCACCGCGAAGTTGGACACGCTGGAGGCCGCCTGGTCGGCGAGCCCCCAGGACAGCCGGCCGAGGACGGCCCGCCTGGCGGTCCGCGGGGAGGTGTCCGCGTCCGGGGCCGCCGGGGCCGCCTGCGCCGCCGGTGCCGTCGTCTCTTCCCCCTCGGTGGGCATCGGCGTCATGCCTTGATCAGTCCGGCGGCGTGCAGCGCGTCGGCCGCCGCGGCCACCGTGTCGAACGCCAGCCCCGACCGCTCGGCCACGTCCAGCAGGCCGTGCTCCCCGTCGGACAGGCTGAGCACCCACAGCATGGCCATCTGGGCCTCCTTCGCGTCGCTGCGGCCGCCGAGCGAGTCGTACAGCCCCCGCCGGCCCAGCTGGGGTTCCCCGTACGGGCTGAGGTTCTGGTACCGCCGGTTGCGGTCCAGTACGGCGAACGCCTCCCGGCAGAGGGCGAGCGTGTCCTCCATCGCCTCCGGGGTGACGAAGTCCGGGTTGTCCGCCGAGGTGTGGTACTCGGGGTACCCGGCGTACGGGGTGCGGCTGAGCGAGCCCACGCCGAGGTCGAACCCCGGCGAGCAGAACTGCCGCTCGTCGTAGCCGTACGGGGTGAACTCCTTGACGCCGTGCGGGCGTCCGGAGGCGGTCAGCACATGGCTCAGCACCCGGTCGATCTCCGCGTCGCCGCGCCGGCTCCGCTTGTAGGTCAGCTGCCCCCGGTCGCCGGCGCAGGCCAGCACCAGCCCGTGCTTGACCTGGTCGATCCGCTCCGCGTTGCGGGCCAGCCAGGTGATCGCCCCGATGGTGCCGGGCGCGAACAGGAACCGGTAGGTGTAGTACGGCTTCCGCTCCGCCAGCGCCCGGGCCAGGAAGACCGCCACCGCGATGCCGGCCAGGTTGTCGTTGGCCAGCGACGGGTGGCAGACGTGGCAGGAGACGATCACCTCGTCCGAGACCTGGCCGGGGACCACGTGCTCGGCGTAGGTGAGGTGGCCGTCCGCGAGCGTGGAGTCGATCCGCACCTCGTACTCCCCGTCCGGCAGCGCGTCCAGGGTCTCCTGGGCCAGGCAGAACCCCCACTCCGGCTTGTAGTAGCTGGTGCGGTACGGCACCCAGGACGGGTGGTCGGGCAGGGTGTACAGGTGCGGGCGCAGCTCGGACAGCGGCATGACCGCCGAGACCGGCACGCTGTAGCCGAGCACGTGCAGGCTGGACGCGGCGAAGTCGACGACCCGCTTCCCGGACGCGTCGGCGACGTACGCGTCCCGGATGTTCCACTCCTGCGGCACCGTCCAGTCCAGGACCTGCGTCCCGGTCGGCACCTCGTGCACCTCCAGCGGGACGTACTCGCCGACGACGTCCAGGGTCGCGCGCACGCCGTCGCCGGTGATGCTCCGGCACAGCGGGTACAGCCGCTCCACCAGGGCGTGCATCTCGCGGCCGGGCGCGGTCACCGGCGCCACCGCAGGGTGTCGTCGACCGTGCCCGCCTCGGACGCCGCGCGCAGCACCGCGAGCCGGGTGAAGCGCTGCTCGAAGGACTCCCGGGTCAGCCCGTGCTCGCGGTAGGCGTCGGCGAGTTCGAGCGCGCCCTGCTTCACCGTCCACGCGCATTCGAAGCCGGGCACCGCGGCGCGGAACCGGGAGAAGTCCACCCGGTACGAGCGCGGATCGGCGCCGGTCTCCCCGGTGATCACCACCTTGGATCCGGCGACGGCGTCGGCGACCTGCCCGGCGATCTCGGCGACGGTGACGTTGTTGGCCTCGCTGCCGATGTTGAACGCCTCGTCGTGCACCGCCTCGCGCGGCGCCTCCAGCGCGGCCGTGAAGGCCCGCGCGATGTCGGCGGCGTGCACCAGCGGCCGCCACGGGGTGCCGTCGGACATCACCAGCACCTCGCCGGACAGCAGGGCGTGGCCCACCAGGTTGTTCACCACGATGTCGGCGCGGAGCCTGGGGGAGTAGCCGAAGGCGGTGGCGTTGCGCATGTACACCGGGCTGAAGTCGCCGTCGGCGAGCTCGTGCAGGTCGTCCTCCACCCGCACCTTGGACTCCGCGTACGGGGTCACCGGGCGCAGCGGGGCGTCCTCGGCCACCAGGGCGTCGCCGCCGGCGGCGCCGTAGACCGAGCACGTGGAGGCGTACAGGAAGCGCCGCACGCCGGCGTCGCGGGCCAGCCGGGCCAGGTGCACGGACGCGTGGTGGTTGATGTCGTACGTGAGCTGCGGGGCCAGCGACCCCAGCGGGTCGTTGGAGAGCGCGGCAAGGTGGATCACCGCGTCCACCCCGGCCACGTCCTCGGCGGTGACGTCGCGCAGGTCCACCCGCCGCCCCGGCGGGTCCGCGGGCCGCGGGCCCAGCAGGCAGTCGGCGAACAGGCCGGAGTCCAGGCCGACGACCTCGTGGCCGGCGGCCGCGAGGACCGGGGCCATCACGGTGCCCAGGTAGCCCTGGTGTCCGGTCAGCAGTACGCGCAAGGTTCAATCCCCCAGGTTCAGAGTGAGTTTGGTGACGGCGAACGCCTCGGCGTAGCGCGCGTGGCATTCGATGCCGCGGATCCGGGCCAGCCCGAGGAAGGCCTCCCGGTCGTACCAGGGGCGGTGCCGCTGCGAGGGGTAGTGCTCCTGCAGCAGCCGCACCTTCCGCTCCGCCGTCTCCGGCGACAGCGGCTGGTACGCCGACGGACGGCCGAGGTCGCCGTCCCACTTGACGATCTCGTAGCCGAGCACGAGGTGGTCGCGGAACGCGGTGGGCACCAGCCGCGCCAGACCCCGGTGGTCCTGGTGCGCGTCGTCGGTGCGCGGGGCGAGGATCAGATCGGGGTCGGTCCGCCCGCGCAGCTCCTCGACCGCGGCCTTGGCCTCGTCCCAGTGCGTCGGCATCCGGCCGTCGGGCAGCTTGAGCACCGTCAGCCGCAGGTCGGCGCCCGGACAGAACGCGGCGAGCGCGGCCCGCTCCTCCTGCTCCCGGTCGCCGCCGCCGCCCGAGAGCACCAGCGCGTCCACGCGGACGCCCGGCCGGGCCTCGCACAGCGTCAGCAGGGTGCCGCCGGCGCCGATGGCGATGTCGTCGCAGTGCGCGCCGACCGCGACGATCCGGTCCACGCGCCCGGCACTGAGCTTGATCACGCGGTACCCGCCCCCGCGCCGTCGCGCTCCCACACGGCCCACGGACGGTCGCCGCGGGCGTACGCCTCGTCGAGCGCGGCCCGCTCCTTCACCGTGTCGGTCGGCTTCCAGAAGCCCCGGTGCTGGTGCGCCACCAGCCGGCCCCGCTTGGCCAGCGCGGCGCAGCCGTCGGCGACCAGGTCCCCGTTCTCCGGGATGTGGTCGAAGACCTCCTGGCGGAGCACGAAGTAGCCGCCGTTCTCCCACAGCGGCAGTTCGCTCACCGGGGTGATGCCCCCCACCAGGCCGTCCTCGCCCAGGTCCACGCAGTGGAACGAGGACTGGGGCGGCACCACCGTCATGGAGGCGCCGGCGTCGCGCCGGGAGAACCGGTCGATCATCTCCGGCAGCGGGGCGTCGGTGAGCACGTCGGCGTAGTTGGCGAGGAACATCTCGTCGCCGTCCAGGTGGTGGCGCACCCGGCGCAGCCGCTCCCCGATCGGCGACTCGACGCCGGTCTGCGCGAAGGTGATCGTCCAGTCGGATATGTCGGTGGACAGCAGCTCGGTCCGCCCGCCCCGCAGGACGAAGTCGTTGGACGTCGTCTCCTCGTAGTTGAGGAAGAAGTCCTTGATGTGGTGGGCCCCGTACCCCAGGCACAGGATGAACTCCTTGTGCCCGTAGTGCGCGTAGTAGCGCATGACGTGCCAGATCAGCGGCCGCGGACCGACCATCGCCATCGGCTTGGGCACGTCGTCCGCGGCTCCGCTGCGCATCCGCATCCCGTAACCGCCGCAGAACAGTACGACCTTCACGACTTCACCTCGACAATGCTCAGTTCCGGGATGGGGAAGACCAGACGGCCGCCCCACTCGTGCACGAAGGACAGCTGCTCGACCAGTTCCGCCCGCAGGTTCCACGGGAGGACCAGCACGTAGTCCGGCCGGTCGGCGGCGATCTGCTCGGGCGCCAGGATCGGGATGCGGGTGCCCGGGGTGAACCTTCCGTGCTTGTACGGGTTGCGGTCGACCGTGTACGCGAGCAGGTCGGGCCGGACGCCGCAGTGGTTGAGCAGGGTGTTGCCCTTGCCGGGGGCGCCGTAGCCGACCACCGTCTCGCCGCGCTCGGCCGCCTCGATGAGGAACCGCAGCAGGTCCCGGCGCACCTTCGCCACCCGGGCGGAGAACTCGGCGTACCCGGACAGCTCCTGGAGCCCGGCCGCCTTCTCCCGGTCCAGTACCTCGGCCACCCTCCGGGTCGGCTCGCCGGCCGCCTCGGCCGGCCGCGCCCACAGCCGGATCGAGCCGCCGTGCGTGGGCAGCAACTCCACGTCCACCAGCGAGAGTCCACCGCTCGCCAGTGCCCGCGCCGCCGACGCCACCGTGTAGTACTGGAAGTGCTCGTGGTAGATCGTGTCGTACTGGTTCTCCTCGATCAGCGTCAGCAGGTGCTGCACCTCGATCGAGACCCAGCCGTCGTCGGCGACCAGGGAGCGCAGCCCCTGGGTGAACCCGACCACGTCCGGGATGTGCGCGTACACGTTGTTGGCTACGACCAGGTCCGCGGGCCCGTGCTCGGCGCGGACGGCGGCCCCCGTGGCCGGGTCCAGGAACTCCGTGAGCGTGGGCACACCCGCCTCGCGGGCCGCGGCGCCGACGTTCACCGACGGCTCGATGCCCAGGCAGCGGATCCCCCGGTCCACCACGTGCCTCAGCAGGTACCCGTCGTTGCTCGCGACCTCGACCACGAAGGAGTCCGGGCCGAGCCCCACCCGCTGCGCGGCGTCCGCGACGAACGTCCGCGCGTGCTCCACCCAGGAGGTCGAGAAGGAGGAGAAGTACGCGTACTCCTTGAACGTCTCCTCCGGCGTGATCAGCGGAGGGATCTGCGCCAGCCAGCAGTCCGTGCAGACCCGCAGGTGCAGCGGGTACGCGGGCTCCGGCAGGTCCAGCTGGTCCGCGGCGAGGAAGCTCTCGCACGGCGGGGTCGCCCCCAGGTCGACGACGCTCGCCAGCGCCGCCGAACCGCACAGTCGGCATCGTGTCATCTACTGCCCCCATCCCGCCCGCGGCGGATTGCCCCGCCCCGAGCCAGTCCCTTGTTCCCCAACCGTCGGCGGGACCTCCCCGCCGCCGGCCCGGGCCGCGACCGCGGCCCGGTACTCCTCCAGCAGGCGCTCCAGCCCGACCTGCGGGCTGAAGCCCTGCTCGTAACGGCGCCGGCCCGCCCGCCCCATCTCCTGGTTCCGGGCCGGATCCGCCGTGATCCGTCGTATGCACGACGCGAGCGAGGCGGAGTCGCCCGGCCGGTGGAGCAGGCCGGTCACCCCGTCCTCGACGAGTTCCACGAAGGCGCCGTGGCCGGCGGCGACGGTCGGGACCCCGGCCGCCATCGCCTCCACGACCACCAGGCCGAAGGCCTCCAGCCAGGTCGAGGGGGCCACCACGGCCACCGACCGGGCGACGGCCCGCCGGCACTGCTCCGGGTCGTACAGACCGGCGTAGCGCACGTCGTCCCGGCCCGCCGCCCAGGCGGTCACCTCCGCCTCCAGCGGCCCCGTGCCGGCGATCACGAGCGGAACGCCCACACCGCCGGCCGCGGCCAGCTCGTCCCAGGCCGCCATGAGCAGCCGGACGCCCTTGGCCTCGGCCAGCCGGCCCAGGTAGAGCAGCTGCTCGCCGGCACCCTCCCGGCGGACGCCGGGCTCGGGCACGAAGTTGTGCTTCACCGCCAGCCGCCCGGCCGGCATGCCCGCCCGCACCAGCACCTCGCGCTGCGCGGCGGAGATGCACAGGAACCGCTCCACCCCCGACCACCACCGGCGCCGGTTGACCGACAGGCTCACCGCCAGCGGCACCGTCGCCGCCCGGGAGCCCCGGTAGCAGCCGTGCCGCACGGCGGGCAGCGGCGTCGCACCGACGCACTCGGTGCACGGCCGCCCGTCCCGCTGGAGCGTGCCGGGCGGGCACACCTGGGTGTAGTTGTGCAGCGTGGCCACGGCCGGCACCCCGGCGTCGGCGCAGGCGGCCAGCACCGCCGGCGACAGGAGCGGGAAGACGTTGTGGACGTGCACCACGTCCGGCCGCCCGGCGCGGAGCCGCGCGGCGAGCTCCTTGCGGACCCCCGGGTTCCACGGCACCAGCAGCGGCAGCGCGGCCTTGGCCGGCAGCGGCATGGCGCCGATGTCGTCGCTGCGCCGCTCGAACAGCTCGACCCGGTGGCCGGCCGCCCGCAGCAGCTCCACCTCCTGGTCGACGACCTTGTTCTCCCCGCTCGGCTGCGCCGAGGCGTAGCGGTTGTGCACCACGAGGACGTGCATGTTCAGGTCACCTCCCGGTTCGGGATCCATCGGGGGACGGGGACGCGCCGTGCGGGGCCGCCGGCCGCCGGGAGCGGCCCGGCCCCGGCCGGCGCCGCCAGCAGCGAGGCGGCCACGGCCAGGTGCAGCAGGTAGGGCGAGGCGTCGCCCAGCCCGGCCTCCGTGTACGAGGCGATGGCGCAGTAGCTGATCAGGAAGATCGCGCAGGCCCGCTCCAGCGACGGCGGCCGCAGCAGCGCGACGCCGCCCAGGACGACGAAGACCGCCGCCACGATCGCGGTGCCGGTCAGCCCCTGCTCGTTGTAGACGGCCAGCCAGCTGTTGTCGATCGGCAGCCCGCCGAACGACTTGTCGCCCAGGCCCATCCCGAACAGCTCCTCCGAAGCCGACCGGGGGGCCGCCAGCAGGGCGTCCCACACCTTGGCCCGGCCGGTGAGGTTGGAGAAGTTCTCCTGGCTCTGCCCGCGCAGGAACCACGCCTGCAGCGCGGAGGCGAACCCCACCGCGGCCACCGTCGCGATCAGCACCGCCCAGGCGAAGAACCGGCGGGCGGCGGAGCTGGTCAGCATCAGCGAGCCGATCGCCAGCGCCAGCCCGGCGAACAGGCCGAGCGTCGCCGTCCGGGTGTGGGTCAGCGCGAGCAGGACCAGCGACGGCACGATGACCAGCGCCGCGCCGGACCGGTCGGTCCTGCGGCCCAGGAGGAGCAGCACGGTGAGCCCGATGATCACAGCGGCGTACTGCCCGATCTGCGGCGGCGTCAGCGGCCACAGCGCGCCGACCAGCCGCCCGCCGTAGAGGTCGGGCATGGCGGCTCCCGGCGAGACGAGCAGCCCCGCGGCCACCGACCCGAGCACAAGGAGGTACAGCCTGATGTGGTGCCGGACGAACGTCAGGCCGCCGTCCCACCAGCGGGTGAGCAGCCACAGCGTGCCGATGAAGAGGGCCAGCCGGGCGCAGCGGAACAGCGCGCCGAACCCGGACTCCAGGTGTGCGCTGGAGATCAGGCTCGGCACCAGCAGCAGGGTGAGCAGGAACACGTAGGCGCTGGGCCGGACGCGCAGCCGCAGGTTGACGGAGAGCGCCAGCACGAACGCGGCCACCAGCGCGCCCATGGTGGCCATCTGGATGAGCGACCGGGGGAGCGGGATGATGGTCTTCGCCCCGGCCGAGCCGAGGGTGTTGAGGATCAGCAGCCCCCAGGCGATGCCGACGATCCGCTTCTCGCCCGTCTCGGCCATCTCAACCACCGGCCCGCGGGCCGAAGATGCTGCCCTGGTCCTGCTGGTACGGGGCGCCCTGCCACTGCCCGGAGTCGAGCACCCGGCTCGGGTCGTGGGCGACGAACTTCCACGGTCCGACGTAGACGTTGTCGTGCCAGCGGTTCTGCTGCTTGAGGGAGATCTGCTCGGCCACCCCTTCGCCCTGGTAGGGCGACCAGTCCGGATAGGTGCCGTAGTTGGCCAGCACCGCCATGCGGTCGCACTTCTCGGTGCAGTCGACGACGGACGGGTCCAGCACGAAGCGGTTGTCGTGGATGTCCACCCGCTGGGTCTTCCACCGGCAGTCGGAGTACAGCGGCGCGCCGGCGATCCCCGGCGCGGCGCAGCGGTCGGCGCGGTCCACCAGCAGGGTGCAGACACCGGAGGAGGTGTTGGCCGGGCTGTTGCAGAACCGGTCGGCGTTCTCCCAGAGGGTGATCCCGTTCCAGTTGTTCTCCAGCACGTTCCGGTAGACCTCGATCCGGTCCGTCCGGGCGCGGACCCGCGGCTCGCCGCCGGACTCGGACAGGTAGACGCTCGCGAACGGGAAGTCGTCGCCCCGCTCGGCGGACCTGCGGCCCTCGACCCAGTTGTTCTTCCGGATCACGTTGTTCCGGATGACCGCGTTGTAGCTGATCTCATAGATCAGCGCCGCGCCGTCGTTGGCCTCCAGCACGTTGTCCTCGATGCGGAAGTCGTTGTTGTTGGTGTCCGCCCACAACCCCGTCCCGCGGTTGTCGTGCACCCAGTTGCCGCGCACGTCGGCGCCGTTGACCGCCCAGAACTTGACGCCGCCGGTACAGCCGCAGCCCGGCTTGCGCCGCTCCCAGTCGTCCTTGTTGTTGCCCGTGATCTCGTTGCCCTCGACCACCAGGCCGCCGATCGGACCCCCGCCCTTGTACGCGTTCATCCCGTACTGGCCGTTGTTCCTCAGGCAGCTCGACCGGACCTGCTGGCGGGCGCCCGCCATCAGCCCCGCCCCGGAGTTGTCCTGGATCACCGCGTGCTCGATCACCCACCCGTCGGCCGACTCGTGGTTGACCACGCCCTCGTCCGGCGGCGCGACGAAGTTCTGCACGATCAGGTGGCGGATGGAGACGTCGGGGGCCGCGCCGCCGAACGCGTACTGGTTGGTCTTCCCGCCGTCCAGCACCGCGCCCGGCGCCCCGAGGTAGCTGTTCCCCTCCTTCGGCACGACCTGGGCGAAGCGGTCCTGATCCAGTCGGTGCGTGCCCGGCAGGAGCCAGAACGTGGTCTTCGGGGGGCTGTTCTTGGTCTTCGCGGCGAGATCGCCGGCCACCGCCGGGTCGACCGTCACCGCGCCCGCCGGCGCCTGCGCCGGCCCGGCCGCCGGGCTCGCGCACCCTCTACGACCCCGAAGGACGCCGCCCCGGCACCTCGTACACCCGCAACGGCGGCTTCCTCTACGACGC
>NZ_JBNNPF010000026.1:0-119402 GCF_050275515.1 Streptomyces sp. NPDC004126
CCGGCGAGGCTATACATAGCCCCGCCGGCGTTTGAGGCGACGGGCGCGCAGCGCCCGTACGGGGTCAGGGGCAGCGCCCCTGGGAACGGTGGAAGGGTAGGTAGGGGACCGCACCGCGCAGCGGCCCACCCACCCACAGAGACCCACCGGCACCAGCCACCCAAGCCGGCCCCGCCCCACACCCGACGGACGGAGTCCGGCGCAGCGGCGCGAAGCCGGTGAGGCCCCCTAGGGCCGAGCCGCGCGAGCGGCGCATTAAGAAGGGGCGTTCTCCGGGTGGTGGCAGGCCGTCTGGTGGCCCGGCTTGATCGTCAGCAGCGGCGGATCCTGCTTCGCGCAGACCTCCGTCGCCTTCCAGCACCGCGTGTGGAAGCGGCAGCCGGCCGGCGGGGAGATCGGCGAGGGGACGTCGCCCTTGAGCAGGATGCGGCCGCTCTTCGCCCCGCGCCGCCTCGGGTCCGGGACGGGGACCGCGGAGAGCAGGGCGTTCGTGTACGGGTGCATCGGGGACTCGTAGAGCGACTTGCGGTCCGCCAGCTCCACGATCTTGCCGAGGTACATCACCGCGATGCGGTCCGAGACGTGCCGGATGACCGACAGGTCGTGCGCGATGATCACGTACGTCAGGCCGAGCTCCTGCTGGAGGTCGTCCAGCAGGTTCACCACCTGCGCCTGGATCGACACGTCCAGCGCCGACACCGGCTCGTCCGCGACGACCAGCTTCGGCTTCAGGGCCAGGGCGCGGGCGATGCCGATGCGCTGGCGCTGGCCGCCGGAGAACTCGTGCGGGTAGCGGTTGTAGTGCTCCGGGTTCAAACCGACGAGCGAGAGGAGGCGCTGGACCTCCTTCTTGACGCCGCCCTCGGGCGTGACGCCCTGGAGCTTGAAGGGGGCCGAGACGATCGCGCCGACCGTGTGGCGCGGGTTCAGGGAGCCGTACGGGTCCTGGAAGATCATCTGCACGTCGCGGCGCAGCGGGCGCATGCCGGCCACGCCGAGGTGGGTGATGTCCTTGCCCTCGAACTCGATGCGGCCGCCGGTCGGCTCCAGCAGCCGCGTGATGAGGCGGCCCATCGTCGACTTGCCGCAGCCGGACTCGCCGACGACGCCGAGGGTCTCACCCCGCCGGACGTCGAAGTCGATCCCGTCGACGGCCTTGACGGCGGCGGTCTGGCGGCGCAGCAGGCCCTTGTTGATGGGGAAGTGCTTGACCAGGCCGGTGACCTTCAGCAGCGGTTCCGCCTCGGTGACGGCCGTCGCGCCGGCCGAGTCCTGGGCGGCGGTGTCCTTGTTCATGTCCGTCACAGCTTCGGCGCAATCTCTTCGGTCCAGATCCGGGTCCGCTCCTCCTGCGACATGTGGCAGGCGGACCAGTGCCGGCTGTCGTCCTGGGTCAGCTCGGGCCGCTGGGTGCGGGTGATGCCCCCCTTGGGCACGTCGGCGTAGGGGCACCGGGGGTTGAACGCGCAGCCGCTCGGGATGTTGATGAGGCTGGGCGGCGAGCCCTTGACCGGGATCAGCCGCTCGGTCTGGTCGCGGTCGATGCGCGGCATGGAGCCGAGCAGTCCCCAGGTGTAGGGGTGGCGGGGCTCGTAGAAGACCTTCTCGGCGGTGCCGCGCTCGACGCACCGGCCGCCGTACATCACGAGGATCTCGTCGGCCATCTCGGCGACCACGCCGAGGTCGTGCGTGATCATGATGACCGCGGAGCCGAACTCCTTCTGCAGGTCGCGGATCAGGTCGAGGATCTGCGCCTGGACGGTGACGTCCAGGGCGGTGGTCGGCTCGTCCGCGATGAGCAGTTCGGGGTTGTTGACGAGCGCCATCGCGATCATCGCGCGCTGGCGCATGCCGCCGGAGAACTCGTGGGGGTACGCGTCCACGCGCCGGTGGGGCTCCGGGATGCCGACGCGGTCGAGCATCTCGACGGCGCGGGCGCGGGCCTTCTTCTTGTCGACGTCGTGGTGGGTCCGGTACGCCTCGACGATCTGCTTGCCGACCGAGTAGTACGGGTGCATCGCGGACAGCGGGTCCTGGAAGACCATCGCCATCTTGCGGCCGCGGAGCCTGCGCACGTGGTCGGCGTCGGCGCTGACCAGGTCCTCGCCGTCGAGCACGACCCGGCCGGAGATGTCCGGGCGGCTGCGGGCGTTGCCGGTGCGGTGCAGGCCCATGATGGCCAGCGAGGTCACCGACTTGCCGGAGCCGGACTCGCCCACGATGCCGAGGGTCTTGCCGCGCTCCAGGTCGAAGCTGAGGCCGTCCACGGACTTGACCAGGCCGTCGTCGGTCGGGAAGTGGACCTTGAGGTCGCGCACGGAGAGGAAGGGGGCCGCGTCGGACGCGCCGCCCTGCTCGGGCACGAAGGCCGGCTGGTCGGAATCGTTCTTGGTCACGTCAGCCTCACGCGCGGGTCGATGACGGCGTACAGCAGGTCCACGATCAGGTTGGCGAGGACCACGAACAGGGCGGCGAGCAGGGTGACGCCCATGATCACGGGAAGGTCGCCGGCGCTGATGGCGGCGACCGCTGCCGTGCCCAGGCCCTGGAAGTTGAAGGTGGTCTCGGTGAGCACCGCGCCGCCGAGGAGGCCGCCGAGGTCCAGGCCGAACATGGTGACGACCGGGGTGAGCGTGGAGCGCAGGGCGTGCTTGCGGATGACCACGCCCTCCTTGAGGCCCTTGGCGCGGGCGGTGCGGATGTAGTCCTCGCCCATGACCTCAAGCATGGTCGCCCGGGTGATGCGGGCGTAGGTCGCGGCGAAGAGGAAGGCCAGGGTGATCCAGGGCAGGATCATGCTGTTGAGCCAGGCCAGCGGATCCTCTGTTATCGGCTGGTAGTTGGAGACGTCCAGCCAGCCGAGGCTGTAGACGAAGATCGCGGGGGCCACCATGCCGGTGAAGAAGATCGGCAGGGAGACGCCGGCGAGCGCGCCGACCATGACGGTGCGGTCGACGGCTGTGCGGCGTTTGAGTGCGGAGATCACGCCCGTGGCCACACCGGCGATCACCCAGATCACGGCCGCCCCGAGGGCGAGCGAGAGGGTGACCGGGATGCGGTCCATCATGGTTTCCCAGACGGGCGCCTCGGTCTTGAAGGAGTAGCCGAAGCAGGGGGCCGCACAGTGGGTGATCTCGGTGCCGCCGTCGTAGTCGCGGCCGGCGAAGATGCCCTTGACGAAGAGCAGGTACTGCTCGGAGATGGGCTTGTCGAAGCCCATCTTCACGCGGATGCCCGCCAGGGCGGTCTCGTTGGTCTCCCGGCCTGCGTACATGAGCGCGGGATCGCTGCCGGTCAGCTTCGGGACCGCGAAGAAGATGCCGAAGGTGACCACGGAGACCACCAGCAGCGTGGCGGCGACGTTGAACAGCCGCCGTATGAGGTAGACGAGCACTGCAGTCGGCCGCCCGGGGCTGGTGGCCGCCGCCCCTCGTGGGGGCGGCGGCCAGCGCCTGCGGCCTTCACCTGCCCTTCGGACTAGCGCATGTGCGGTGAAGGCACTTACTAACGTGCTGAGTTGCGGTTGCGTGCCCGGCCGCGGACGGCCGGGCTGACTGCTGCTACTGCTTGATGCCCACGGTGGCGAGGTCGATCTTGCCGAAGGACTCGTTGAAGAAGACGTTCGTCAGGCGCGGGTTGTGGTAGACGAGCGCCTTGTCGAAGTTGATCGGCAGGTAGAGCGCCTTGTCCATGACCTTCTTGTTGATCTCCGTGTAGAACGGAGCAGCGGCCTCCGGGGTCGCGGCGGCAGCGGCCTTGTCGAACAGGCCGTTGATCTCCGTGTCGTTGACCTCGGTGTAGTTGTTGTTGCCGTTCGGCAGGATGAACGATCCGTCGACCAGCGGCTGCAGGAAGCCCGCGCCGGAGTTGTAGTCGGCGCCCCAGCCCATGACGATGATGCCGTAGCCCTTCTTCTTCACGTTCTCGGGCGAACCGATCGTGGAGGAGGAGAGCTTGCCGTCGAACTGGTCGATCGTCGCCTTGATGCCGACCTTGGCGAGCGAGGCCTGCAGGGACTCGGCCGTCTTCACCTCGGGGGCGCGGTTGTTGCGCACGGCGATGACGGTCTCGAAGCCGTCGGGCTTGCCACAGGCCTTGAGGGCCTCCTTGGCCTTGGCCGTCTGCGGCTTGCCCTTGGTCAGGCTGAAGGGGTCGTAGGCCTTGTCGGAGCCGGGGACACCGGCCGGCAGCATGTTCGCGCCGAGGTCACCGCTGGTCGGGCCGCCGCGGGCGGTCTGCAGGGACTTCGGGTCGGCCGCGTAGATGACGGCCTTGCGGCACTCGATGTTGTCGAACGGCGCGACCGTCTGCGGGAAGGCGAAGTAGCGGATGTAGCCCGTGAACGGGTTGTCCGAGTTGGCCTTGAGCTTCTCGTCCTTGAGGATCTTGTTCTTCGCGGCCTGCTGGACACCGGTGCCGTCGACGGCCATGTCGATGTCGCCCGAGAGCAGGCGCTGGTCCATGTCGTCCGGGTTGGTGGTGACCGTGAAGGAGACCTTGTCCGGCAGACCCTTGCGGATCGGGTCCGTCTTCGGGTCCCAGTTCTCGTTGCGGACGAAGGTCGCGCCCTTGCCGGCGGTGAAGCTCTCGACCTTGTAAGGGCCCGTGGAAACGGGCTTGTTGGTGTACGTGGCACCCGTGTCCTTGCCCGCCGGGACCGGCGAGGAGGACGGCATGGCCAGCAGGTAGCTGAAGTCGGAGTTGGCGCTCGCCAGGTTGAAGACGATCGTCTTGTCGTCCGGCGTCTCTACGGTCTTCAGACCCATCTTGTTCGGGTCGGTGTCCTTGTACGGGCCGGGGTACTTCTGGCCCTGGTCCAGGAGGTCGATCAGGTAGGTCGGGCCGCCGGACAGCACGTCCTGCGCGAAGACGCGCTCGACGCCGTACTTGATGTCCTTCGAGGTGATCGGCGTACCGTCCTCGAACTTCACCCCGTCCTTGAGCTTCAGGGTGTAGGTCTTGCCGTCGTTGCTGATGACCGGCAGGGCCTCGGCGAGGTCGGGGACGACCTTCGTGCCGTCCTTGCCCGGCTTGGCGTCGTAGGCCAGCAGGCTGCGGACGTAGAGGCGCTGCATGTTCCAGACGAAGCCGTAGTAGGCGCGCGCCGGGTCGAGGTAGTCGACGTCCTGCGGGGACCAGAGCTTGAGCTCGCCGCCCTTGGCGTCGGAGGGGTTGATCACGGCGGTGGCGGCGCCGCTGTAGCCCTTGCCGCTGTCACCGTCGGCCTTGTCGTCCTTCTTGGCCCCGTTGTCACCGCACGCGGCGGTCATCGAGAGGGCGGCGATCACGGCGGCGATCGCGAGGGCCTGCTTTCTGCGGGTCACGGTTGTCCAACCTCCATAGGTGGTGAATCGAAGAAGCGGTTCAGCTGCCCTTGGGGTCGAGTGCGTCACGCAGCCCGTCCCCGAAGAGGTTGAACGCCAGGACGGTGATGAAGATCGTCATACCGGGAACCACCATGTACATGGGGTCGTCCTGGTAGATGGGGACGGCGTCGGAGAGCATCTTTCCCCAGGAAGCGGTGGGCGGCTTGACGCCGGCGCCCAGGAAGCTGAGGGCCGCTTCGGTCAGGATGTTGGTCGGAATGATCAGCGTGGCGTACACGAGGATCGGCGCGACCAGGTTGGGCAGCAGCTCCTTGAGGAGGATGTAGCCCCGCCCGGCTCCGAGGCTGCGCGCGGCCTCGACGTACTCGCGTTCCCGCAGGGAGATCGTCTGGCCCCGGACGATGCGGCCGATGTACGGCCAGCCGAAGAAGCCGATGACGAGGATGAGCACGCCCATCCGGACGCCGGAACCCTCGAACCCCCAGACGGAGTTGGGGACCACGGAGACCAGGGCGATGGTGAACAGCAGCTGGGGGAAGGCCAGCAGCAGGTCCATCAGGCGGCTGATGATCCCGTCCACCCAGCCGCCGAGGAAGCCGGCGAGGGCGCCCAGGAGGCTGCCGAGGACGACCGAGACGAAGGCCGCCAGGAAGGCGACGACCAGCGAGATGCGGGCGCCGTAGACGATCCGGCTGAACACGTCGCGCCCGTTGGTCGGTTCGACGCCCAGCAGGAAGTCGGAGCTGATGCCGCCGAACGAGCCGAGCGGCGTGCCCAGGTCCGGATCGATCATGTCCTCGTGGAACTCGTTGGGGTCGTGGCCCAGCAGGTTCACGATCAGCGGCGCGAAGACCGCCACCAGGATCAGGAGGATCACGATCACGCCGCCGGTCAGCGCGACCTTGTCGCGCTTGAGCCGCATCCAGGCGATGCGGCCGGGCGAGCGGCCTTCGATGGCCTTGGCAGGGACTTCGGCTACGGACACGGGTGCGGGTGTTTCCGCGCTCGTGTCGTGCAGTGGTGCCGTCATCGTGGTGGGGACCCCTCTCGGCCGACGGGTGGGTCGGCCCATGCCCGCCGCTGTGGCGGCGTTGGTGCGGAGTGGCGCTCCAGTGCTCGGGGCACGTGAACGCGTACGAGGTGCGAGGTGCTGGCAGTGCTGGCAGTGCGGCCGTGCTGTGGGTGGAGCAGGGTGCGGTGCGTGCGGTGCGTGCGGTGCGGTGCAGCTGAGGTGCGGGAAGTGCGGAAGCGCCGCGTCGGGACGAGCGGCGAGGTCCACGTGCCGAGCCGCGCCCTGGAGGACTGACCGGCTCTTGGGTGGGGAGTCTTCATCGGGCGCTCGACCAGCCGCCAGACCCGCAGATGAATGGATGCGCAACCGTGATCTGAGGCCCGTGTTCCCGTTATCCGGACTCCGCTCACGGCTCAGCGGAGCAAGACCGTCCGTTCGGTACGCAAACGGACATCACGGTCAACTCCGGGGACTAGTGCGCCAATTGGGCGCTCACCTGGGGCGATATCCGGACAAGACGAAGGCCGCCGGGAACCGTGGTTCCCGGCGGCCTGGTGTCCGTCGGAGGGGGTCGTCCCAGAGTGCGAACGCACCCCGGGAATCCCTGTAGGAAGCTCGGGGAACGCGTCCCCGGAGCGCCCGCGGGGGCTCAGTAGGCGGCTGCCTGCCCCTCGCGGTCGTAGAACGGCCTGGTCTGCGCGCGCAGCCACATCGCCACCGGGTCGTGCTCGTCCGCGAGCGCGACCGTGCACACCGGGACCCCCTCGGGCACGGCGCCGACCGACTGGCGCATCATCTCGCGTACGGATTCCAGCGCGGGCGGCGAGGCGTCGTACAGGTCGAGCCCCACCGCGAGGTACGCGGATCCCAGCGAGGGCTGCACCCAGGCGCGGCGCAGCGACCTCACGGCCGGTGTGCGGTGCGCGTGCTGGGTCAGCAGCCCGTAGAACTGCGGGAGCTCCAGGGACGGCTCGGACAGCCGCAGCGGCCCCGCCGGCATCCGGTCCAGGCCGGTGGCGACCCGGCGCAGGTCGGCCCAGGGAATGCCGAGGCCGCCGCCCTGGGCGTGCGGGTTGACCCACAATCCCCAGCGGTCCGGGTAGAGGGCGCGGGCGATGTCCCGGCCCGTGACCACCTCGTAGCCGCGGTTCCAGCCGCTCGCGGCCAGCTCCTGCGGGGAGGTCACGCAGGGGGCGTAGCCCAGTCCCTCGACCTCCATGCCGCCGTACTGGGCGTCCGGTGAACCCGGCTGCCCCTGCCACAGGAGCATCCACAGCCTGCCCTCGGCGAGGGCGTGCAGGAATGACTCATAACTCTCATAGCGCCCGGGAGTCACCTGGCGCAGCATGTGCTCGACCTGCCCGGCCGCGGCCGTGCCTGACGCACTCACCCGGTACCCCTCTTCGTCTTCGTCCGCCCGTCGTCCACACGTCCCGACCAGCTTAAGCGGCGCTACGGGAGGTAGAAGGGGCGTACGCGCTCACGAATCCACTCCGTGACCGGGTCCTCGGCTGCGTCCAGCAGGATCAACTGCACCGGCCAGGGCGCCGGTACGCGGCCCAGGGCGCGGCCGAGCGCCTCCAGCGGGGCGGCGCGCAGTTCGGGATCCCATCCCAGCAGGCGGACACCGATGTAGAGCTGGGGGTCGCCGCCCTCGACGCTGGCGAGGCAGCGGTGGGCGGCCGCCACGACTCCGGTGGCCCGGAACTCCTCGGCCGCGGCGGCGAGGAAGTCGACCGGGTCGTCCTGCCAGTCGGGCTCGAAGAGCCGGACGCGGGCGCCGGCGGCCGGGCCGTCGAGCTCGGTGCGGCCGGCGCGGCACAGCTCCGCGACGGCGGCCGGGGGGAGCGGGACCCCGGCGGCGCCCTCGGGGTTCACGGCGATGCCGAGCTGCGGGGGCAGGCCGCGGGCGAACTCGACGGCGGGGGCGACCGCGAAGTCCATGGCGGGGCCGGCGGCGATGCGGAACTGGGCCTCCGAGCTGTAGACGGGGACGTACGCGGCGCCGTCGATCAGCATCGTGGGGAGGTCGAGGGAGGCGCTGTCGGGGCCGCCGCCGTTGGGGAGCGGCACCCAGAGCCGGCTGCGGCCGAGCGCGTCGATGATCCGCGGGCCGGCGTCCGCCTGGCCGAGCGCCGCCCCGAGCACCTGCTCCAACTCGTTCGCCGGCCAGCCGTTGCCTTGCGCCTGCATCTGCCGTGCCTCCGTGTGGTTCCGCCCTGTGTGGCCCCGAGGCTATCGGGGCCGGGGCACGCCGTGGACCCCCGGTCCGGTGCGCGGGGTACCGCTGCGCGGCACACCGCCCCGCCCGGCACGGCAGGGGCGTCAGGGGCCGAACGTGATCCGGGTGACGGCGGCAGCCGAGCGGCGGTCCAGGAGGGTGACCGAGGCGCAGCCGCGCGGGGTGCGGCCCGCTTCCGCGGAGCGCAGGAGGCGGGACACCGCCCCCCGGTGCCGCGCGAAGGCGTACGCCGACACCCGCCGCCCCCGGACCGCCTGCCCGGACAGCGCCTCCTCGGGGGTGGTGTCCAGCAGCAGCAGGTGCAGCCCCCGCCCCCGCCTCCGGGCGACGGCGGCCAGCAGGCCCCGCACCCACGGCTGGGTGCCGCAGTCGTGGACCACCACAGAGGCGCCGGAGCGCAGCTCGCGCCACAGCCCCCCGTAGTGCGCGGCGCGGACCAGCGGCCGGTACACCGCGTACGGCAGGCCGGACGGCATCCGGCGCTCCCAGCGCTCGCGGGTGTCCTGCGAGTCGATGGCGGCTTCGGCGGCCCGCTTGATCAGGGTGCTCTTGCCTCCGCCGGGCAGCCCGGACACCACCACGATGTCCCCGGCGGCGTAGCTCAGCCGGTGCGGCCGCGCGGGGCGTCCGCGCAGGTCGCGGACGGTGCCGTCGGCGGCGGCCACGGGCCGGGCGGTGTTCCGCCGCGCCGTGGCCGCCCCGACCGCGCCTGTAGTCGTCGCCACTCCGAGTCTCCGCACAGTGATCGTCTCCCCCGAATCGGGCCGCGAGGGCCCCCTGCCCGCCCTGTGTAAAGAGACGGTAATCCGACGGCCCCGGTTGCGGCCGGGCGTTCCACAGCGCGGACGGCCCGGTCACTCGCCGGCCCCGTCCGGACCGCACGTTCTTTCGGGCCCCACTGCCCTCCCGCGCCCGTCCCGTGCAATGATGTGCGCCATCTGGACACCAAACTGCATACCGGCCGCTTGAATCCGCGCGGGAGAGTCCCGGCAGGCCGCGAGGCCGTGCCCGGGCGCCGAAGGAGCAAGTACCTCCCTTGAATCTCTCAGGCCCCGTACCGCGTGGATGAGGCAGATCTGAAAAGCGAGCCCCGCCGCGTCCGTCCCCGACGGCCGCCCGGCGCGTGCTCCACCCAAGGTGCAAGTCGGCGTTCCCCCTCCGGGAACTCTCGGCGAACCTCTCAGGTTCCGATGACAGATGGGGAGGATCCTCCTCGTCATGTCATGCCCTGGGACCCGGGAGCCACACCCATGAGCACTGCCCCCCGCCTGACCGCGCTCGACGCGCTGCACCGATCGCTCGGTGCGACCATGACCGACTTCGCGGGCTGGGACATGCCGCTGCGCTACGCCAGTGAGCGCGACGAGCACAACGCCGTGCGCACCAAGGCCGGCCTGTTCGACCTGTCCCACATGGGCGAGATCACCCTGACCGGCCCGGAGGCCGTGAAGGCGCTGGACTACGCGCTCGTCGGGAACATCTCCACCGTCGGCGTCGGCCGCGCCCGCTACACGCACATCTGCCAGGAGGACGGCGGGATCCTCGACGACCTGATCGTCTACCGCCTCGGCGAGACCGAGTACATGGTCGTCGCCAACGCCTCCAACGCCCAGGTCGTGCTGGACGCCCTCACCGAGCGCGCCGCCGGCTTCGACACCGAGGTCCGCGACGACCGTGACGCGTACGCGCTGATCGCCGTCCAGGGCCCGGAGTCCCCCGGCATCCTGAAGTCCCTCACGGACGCCGACCTGGACGGCCTGAAGTACTACGCCGGCCTGCCGGGCACCGTCGCGGGCGTGCCCGCGCTGATCGCCCGTACCGGCTACACGGGCGAGGACGGCTTCGAGCTGTTCGTCTCCCCCGAGCACGCCGTGGCGCTGTGGCAGGCGCTGACCGAGGCGGGCGAGGACGCCGGTCTGGTGCCGGCCGGCCTGTCCTGCCGCGACACGCTGCGCCTGGAGGCGGGCATGCCGCTGTACGGGCACGAGCTGACCACCGCGCTGACCCCCTTCGACGCCGGGCTGGGCCGGGTCGTGAAGTTCGAGAAGGAGGGCGACTTCGTCGGCCGTGCCGCCCTGGAGGCCGCCGCCGAGGTCGCCGCCACCAAGCCGCCGCGCAAGCTGGTCGGCCTGGTCGCGGCGGGCCGCCGCGTCCCGCGCGCCGGCTTCCCCGTGGTCGCGGGCGGCGAGGTCATCGGCGAGGTGACCTCCGGCGCCCCCTCCCCGACGCTGGGCAAGCCGATCGCGATGGCGTACGTCGACGCGGAGCACGCCGCGCCCGGCACCTCCGGCGTCGGCGTCGACATTCGCGGTACGCATGAGCCGTACGAGGTCGTGGCCCTGCCCTTCTACAAGCGGCAGAAGTAACCCTCGTACCGGGTCCCCCCGTCTCAGCACGCAAGACCACCGTTCGTATCCACCTCCCCGCATCCAGGAGAATCAGGTCATGAGCAACCCCCAGCAGCTGCGTTACACCAAGGAGCACGAGTGGCTGTCGGCCGTCGAGGACGGCGTCGCGACGGTCGGCATCACGGAGTTCGCGGCCAACGCGCTCGGTGACGTCGTCTACGCCCAGCTCCCCGAGGTCGGCGAGACCGTCACCGAGGGCGAGACCTGTGGCGAGCTGGAGTCGACCAAGTCGGTCAGCGACCTGTACTCCCCCGTCTCCGGTGAGATCACCGAGTTCAACCAGGACGTCGTGGACGACCCGTCGCTGGTGAACTCCGCCCCGTTCGAGGGTGGCTGGCTGTTCAAGGTGCGCCTGTCGGAGGAGCCGAAGGACGCGCTCTCCGCCGACGAGTACGCCGCGCTCACCCACTCCGACAACTGACACCCCAGGGGCCCTGAATGTCCGTTCTGAACACCCCCCTCCACGAGCTCGACCCCGACGTCGCCGCCGCCGTCGACGCGGAGCTCGTGCGCCAGCAGTCGACCCTGGAAATGATCGCGTCGGAGAACTTCGCTCCGGTCGCCGTCATGGAGGCCCAGGGCTCGGTCCTGACCAACAAGTACGCCGAGGGTTACCCGGGCCGCCGCTACTACGGCGGCTGCGAGCACGTCGACGTGGTCGAGCAGATCGCGATCGACCGCATCAAGGCGCTGTTCGGCGCCGAGGCCGCGAACGTCCAGCCGCACTCGGGTGCGCAGGCCAACGCCGCCGCGATGTTCGCGCTGCTGAAGCCGGGCGACACGATCATGGGCCTGAACCTGGCCCACGGCGGTCACCTGACCCACGGCATGAAGATCAACTTCTCCGGCAAGCTCTACAACGTGGTCCCGTACCACGTCGGCGAGGACGGCCAGGTCGACATGGCCGAGGTCGAGCGCCTCGCCAAGGAGTCCAAGCCGCAGCTGATCGTCGCCGGCTGGTCCGCGTACCCGCGCCAGCTGGACTTCGCCGCGTTCCGCCGGATCGCGGACGAGGTCGGCGCGTACCTGATGGTCGACATGGCGCACTTCGCCGGCCTGGTCGCCGCGGGTCTGCACCCGAACCCGGTGCCGCACGCCCACGTCGTCACGACCACCACGCACAAGACCCTCGGCGGTCCGCGCGGCGGCGTCATCCTGTCGACTCAGGAGCTGGCCAAGAAGATCAACTCCGCGGTCTTCCCGGGCCAGCAGGGCGGTCCCCTGGAGCACGTGATCGCGGCCAAGGCCGTCTCCTTCAAGGTCGCGGCCTCGCCGGAGTTCAAGGAGCGCCAGGAGCGGACCCTGGAGGGCGCGAAGATCCTCGCCGCCCGCCTGGTCCAGGACGACGTCAAGGCCGTGGGCGTGGACGTCCTCACCGGCGGCACCGACGTGCACCTGGTCCTGGTCGACCTGCGCAACTCGGAGCTGGACGGCCAGCAGGCCGAGGACCGCCTCCACGAGGTCGGCATCACGGTCAACCGCAACGCCATCCCGAACGACCCGCGGCCGCCGATGGTCACCTCGGGCCTGCGGATCGGCACGCCGGCCCTCGCGACCCGCGGTTTCGACGCCGAGGCCTTCACCGAGGTCGCCGAGATCATCGCGCAGGCGCTGAAGCCGAGCTACGACGCCGCCGACCTCAAGGCGCGCGTCTCGGCCCTGGCCGCGAAGTTCCCGCTGTACCCGTCGCTCTAGGCACGGTTTCGGGGGCCCGGCCTTGTTCTCCACAAGGCCGGGCCCTTTTCGTGGCCGGAATCCGGCACCGGAACGCGATCCGGCTCACGTCTGACGGCCCCGTCCGTGAGGCGAACCGTTCATCTCCACGCGTTACGCTCGTCTGCCGGACAAAATCCGCAGATCCCCCCGTCTTGATCACCACACCCCTGCCCCCTCTCCACCCCACGAGCAGACAAGGGAGTCCGCCAGTGGCCATCTCCGTCTTCGACCTCTTCTCCATCGGCATCGGCCCGTCCTCCTCCCACACGGTCGGCCCGATGCGTGCGGCGCGCATGTTCGTGACGCGGCTGAAGAAGGACGGCGTCCTCGCCCAGACCGCCGCCGTGCGGGCGGAGCTCTTCGGCTCCCTCGGCGCGACCGGCCACGGCCACGGCACGCCCAAGGCGGTCCTGCTGGGCCTGGAGGGCCACTCCCCCCGCACGGTGAACGTCGAGACCGCCGACGACGAGGTGGAGCGCATCCGCAAGAGCGGCAAGCTGCGGCTGCTGGGTGCGGAAATAGGCGGTGCCCACGAGATCGACTTCGACGAGCCGTCCCAGCTGATCCTGCACCGCCGCCGCTCGCTGCCCTACCACGCGAACGGCATGACCCTCTTCGCGTACGACGCCTCGGGCGCGCCGCTGCTGGAGAAGACGTACTACTCGGTCGGCGGCGGCTTCGTCGTGGACGAGGACGCGGTCGGCGAGGACCGGATCAAGCTCGACGACACCGTGCTGAAGTACCCCTTCCGCTCCGGTGACGAGATGCTGCGCCTGGCCAACGAGACGGGCCTGTCGATCTCCTCCCTGATGCTGGAGAACGAGAAGGCCTGGCGCACCGAGGAGGAGATCCGCGAGGGCCTCCTGGAGATCTGGCGCGTCATGCAGTCCTGCGTCTCGCGCGGCATGTCCCGCGAGGGCATCCTCCCGGGCGGCCTGCGCGTCAAGCGCCGCGCCGCGTCCACGGCGCGCCAGCTGCGCACCGAGGGCGACCCGATGATGCACCGCAGCGAGTGGACGACGATCTACGCGATGGCCGTCAACGAGGAGAACGCCGCGGGCGGCCGCGTCGTCACCGCGCCCACGAACGGCGCGGCGGGCGTCCTGCCGGCGGTCCTGCACTACTACGTGAACTTCGTGCCCGGCGCGGACGAGGACGGCGTGGTCCGCTTCCTGCTGGCCGCGGGCGCGATCGGCATGCTCTTCAAGGAGAACGCCTCGATCTCCGGCGCCGAGGTCGGCTGCCAGGGCGAGGTGGGCTCGGCCTGCTCGATGGCGGCCGGCGCCCTCGCGGAGGTGCTGGGCGGCACCCCGGAGCAGGTGGAGAACGCCGCCGAGATCGGCATGGAGCACAACCTCGGCCTGACCTGCGACCCGGTCGGCGGGCTCGTCCAGATCCCCTGCATCGAGCGCAACGGCATGGCGGCCGTCAAGGCCGTCACCGCCGCGAAGATGGCGATGCGCGGGGACGGCAGCCACAAGGTCTCCCTCGACAAGGTCATCAAGACCATGAAGGAGACCGGCGCCGACATGAAGATCAAGTACAAGGAGACGGCGCGCGGCGGCCTCGCGGTCAACGTCATCGAGTGCTGATCCGAAGTGCGCAAATGATCTCCGGTTCGAGGTTTGGACCGAGTTGATCACGCTTGCGAGGGAAGAAGCCGGTCCGGGCTGGTTTCTCGATGATCACGTAGGCCAGTCTGGTCACGCGACGTCGCGACACCCCCGGGCGGTAGGCCAACCGCCACCCCCCTTGCTTTTTTGCGTACTGGAGGCTTCACCATGGCAGGCATCCGCAGCATCCGCGTGATGGCGGCGCTCGCATCGCTCCCCCTCGCCGCCGCGCTCTTCACGGGCACGGCCCAGGCGGACAACGGGGCCGGCGCCGCCGGCACCGCCTCGAACGCCGCCCTCGCCGGGATCCTGGGCAGCGGAGTGGGCGGCAGCAACCTCGGCAACTCCTCCACCGCGCAGCAGGTCGCGTCGGGCTTCGGGGCGTCGAACCAGAACAACGGCGCCCAGGCCAACGGCTCCGGCTTCACCGCGATCGGCCAGTCCAACAACCACGACTCGCTGATCTACAACCCGGTCCCGTAGCGGCCGGCCGCGCGGCCCCGCCGCAGCGTGCCACCGGGCCCGCCCTCCCCCCGGAGGGCGGGCCCTTCGCGTGCCCGCGCTCCGCTCGCGGTGGCCGAAAAGAGGCCCTGCGGCCCGGCGGCTCGGGACCTTCGGCCCCGCGCCGCTCCCCCGTGCCGGGGATAGCGTGCCGGGAGGGGCGCGGGAAGCACCCACGCGCGACGAGAGGCAGCCGCCGATGGCCACCATCACCGAACAGAGACTCCTGCCGCTGCGGCTGGAAGCCGCCCCCCTGTCCGTGCCACTGACCGGCCGGTTCGTCTACCGCACGGACCGCCCGTACGAGGTGGCCGTGGACTTCCGGGGCGCCGGCACGCACCTCGCCCGCTGGGTGTTCTCGCGGGAGCTGCTGCTCGACGGGCAGAACACCGCCACCGGCGAGGGCGACATACAGGTGTGGCCGCGGTGGAGCGGCTCGGAGCCGCGCGTCCTGCTCGGCTTCAGCAACGGCGAGCAGAGCTGCGTGGTCTCCGCCCGCGCCAAGGACGTGCGCGAGCTGTGCCGGCGGATGACCGAGCTGGTGCCGCGCGGGCAGGAACACCGCCACTACGACCTGGACGCCCAGCTGAGCGCGCTGCTGACCTTCTGACGCGGCGGGCACCTCCCGTGGAACCGGTCGCGGCCCGGCGCTGTCTTATGAGATGACAGGCAAGTCCCCGTCTCACGGAACCGGGGAGACATCATGCGTCACCCGCACCGCCGCCGGATCGTGGCCCTCGCCACGGGTGCCCTGCTCACCGCCGGGATCGCGCTCTCCGCGTCGCCGGCCTCCGCAGCCACCACGACCACCCGCACCCAGACGCCGCTCGTCGTCAATGCCCGCTGGGGCGGGCACTGCACGTACGACCGGTTCGTCATCGACCTCCAGGGCTACGTGCCCCCGGTCACCGTCACTCCCGTGTCGGAGCTCGTCTACGACGGCTCGGGACAGCCCGTGCCGCTGGCCGGGAAGTACTTCCTGGAGATCCGCCTGCACCCGGCCGCAGGGCACAACGACGCCGGGCAGAACGTCTACCAGGGGCCCAGGCTCCAGAAGATCTACCTCAGCAAGCTCAAGGGCATGGCCATGACCGGCGACTACGAGGGGTACGTGACCTTCGGCGCCGCCTTCGACACCAAGCCGACCTGGAACACCTCCGTCCTGCACTCGCCCGAGCGGCTCGTACTGGACTTCCCGCACCCCAACACCTGCTGACCCGCTGACGGCCCCGGAGCCGCCCGGCTAGCGGTGTTCGGGGTTGGGGAAGTCGAAACGGCAGCCGGCGTCCCACAGGGAACGCTGGTTGCCGTGGGCCGGCACGCCTCCGGCGCGCTTGAGGAGCGCCGCCAGGTGCATCAGGTTCCACGACATGAACGTGGTGTTCCGGTTGGTGAAGTCGTTCTCCGGGCCGCCCGAGCCCGGGTCCAGGTAGGAGGGGCCGGGGCCGGCCTCGCCGATCCAGCCCGCGTCGGCCTGGGGCGGGATCGCGTAGCCGAGGTGCTGGAGGCTGTAGAGGACGTTCATGGCGCAGTGCTTGACGCCGTCCTCGTTCCCCGTGATCAGCGCTCCGCCGACGCGCCCGTAGTAGGCGTACTGCCCCTGCTCGTTCAGCAGGGAGGAGCAGGCGTAGAGCCGCTCGATGACCTGCTTCATGACGGAGCTGTTGTCGCCGAGCCAGATGGGGCCGCACAGCACCAGGATGTCGGCGTCCATGATCTGGCTGTACAGGACCGGCCACTGGTCGCTCTCCCAGCCGTGGTCGGTCATGTCCGGCCAGACGCCGGTGGCGATGTCGTGGTCGACCGCGCGGATCAGCGAGGTGCGCGCGCCGGCCGATTCCATGACGGCCCGGCTCCGCGCGATCAGGCCCTCGGTGTTGCTGGTCTCGGGAGAGCGTTTGAGGGTGCAGTTCACGTAGACGGCGGAGAGGTCCTCGTACCGGGGGCTGTCGTCGGCGGCCATGCCCTCCACCGTGCCGGGCGCCCGGCGGCCCGGCCAGCGGGCCTGGCCCGTACGGGTGCGCCGGGGGGCGGCCGGGTGGCCGGATCGGTCCGGCTTGTGACGGTCCGTGCGGGCGACTAGGGTCGTCTGGCCTTGGTGTTCGGGAAACCGGTGGGAAACCGGTGCGGCCCTCGCCACTGTGATCGGGAAGTCCGGCTCCACTCTCCACCGCGGGAAGCCACTGGGCCCGCGCGGGAGACCGCACGGTCCCGGGAAGGCGGAGCCAGGGCATCAGTACCCGTGAGCCAGGAGACCGGCCGGGGCGCGTCGTCCATCCACGAGGTGCTGGAGAGGTCTCCCAACCCATGCATATAGCCGAGGGGTTCCTGCCCCCCTTGCACGCGGCCGCCTGGGGCGCCGCGTCCGCCCCCTTCGTCGTCCACGGGGTCCGCGCGCTGACCCGCGAGGTGAAGGCGAACCCGGAGAGCACGCTGCTGCTCGGGGCGTCCGGCGCGTTCACGTTCGTCCTGTCCGCCCTGAAGATCCCTTCGGTGACGGGCAGTTGTTCGCACCCGACGGGCACGGGGCTCGGGGCCATCCTCTTCCGGCCGCCGATCATGGCGGTGCTCGGCACGATCACCCTCCTCTTCCAGGCGCTGCTGCTGGCCCACGGCGGACTGACCACGCTGGGCGCCAACGTCTTCTCGATGGCCATCGCCGGGCCCTGGGCCGGCTACGGGGTCTACCGACTGCTGCGGAAGTCCGGCGCGCCGCTGATGGTGACCGTCTTCTTCGGCGCGTTCTTCGCCGACCTGGTCACCTACTGCGTCACCTCCGTCCAGCTGGCGCTGGCCTTCCCCGACCCGGCGAGCGGCTTCCTGGGCTCCCTGGAGAAGTTCGCGGGCATCTTCGCCCTCACCCAGATCCCGCTCGCCGTCAGCGAGGGGCTGCTGACCGTGCTCGTGATGCGGCTGCTGATGCAGTCCAGCAAGTCGGACCTGGTCCGGCTCGGGGTCGCGAAGCTGACCGGCGGCAGGCAGGCGAAGCCGGAGGCGGCCCTCTGATGAGCAGGAACGCGAAGATCAACACCCTGCTGCTGCTCCTGGTGGCGGCGCTGGCCGTAATCCCGCTCGCGCTGGGCCTCGGCGACGGCAAGGAGGAGCCGTTCGCCGGCGCCGACGCGCAGGCCGAGGCGGCCATCACCGAGCTGAAGCCGGACTACGAGCCCTGGTTCGCCCCGCTGTACGAGCCCCCGTCGGGCGAGGTCGAGTCGGCGCTGTTCGCCCTCCAGGCGGCGCTCGGGGCGGGCGTGCTCGCCTACTACTTCGGCGTCCGCAAGGGCCGCCGCCAGGGCGCGGCGCAGGCCCTCGCCGAGGCCGCGGCATCCGGGGCCCCGCAGGACGCCGAGGACGGGCGGACCCGCCCGACCCCGGAGTCGTAGGCGGTGCTGCCGATCGACGTGGCGGCGCACTCCAGCCGCTGGCGGGGCCGCCACCCCCTGGAGAAGGCCCTGCTGGGGCTCGGGCTCACCGTCACCGCGGTGTGCCTGCCGCCCTGGCCGGGCGGGCCGCTGGTGGCCGCCGCGACCCTGGCCGTGCTGCTCGGGCCGGCCGGCGTGGCCGGGCGGCAGCTGTGGCGGGCCTTCCGGGTCCCGCTGGGCTTCTGCGTGACCGGTGCGCTGCCGCTGCTGGTGTCGGTGGGCGGCCCGGACGGGTTCCTCGCCCTGGCCCCGGACGGGCCCCGGCACGCGGCGGAGCTGCTGCTGCGCACCTCGGCGGCCTCGCTCGGGGTGCTGCTGTTCGCCTTCACGACACCGGTCTCGGACGTGCTGCCGCGGCTGGTGCGGGCCGGGGTGCCGGCGCCGGTGGTGGACGTGGCCCTGGTGATGTACCGGATCGGCTTCCTGCTGCTGGACTCGATGGCCCAGGTCCGGCGGGCCCAGGCGGCCCGGCTCGGGCAGGCGGGCCGGGCGGCGGTGTGGCGTTCGCTGGCCGGGCTCGCGGCGACCTCGTTCGTCCGGGCCTTCGACCGCGCGGCCCGGCTCCAGGAGGGGCTGGCGGGGCGCGGTTACGACGGCGCGCTGCGGGTGCTGGTGCCCGACGCGGCGCTGTCCTGGCGGTTCCTGACGGGGTCCGCCGCCCTGCTGACCGCCGTGGTCGCGGGGACCCTCGTACTGAAGGAGCTGTGGCTGTGACCCCGTTGGTGGAGCTGGTCGGCGCGGGGTACGCGTACGAGGACGGCCCGGCCGTGCTGTCGGGGGTGGACTTCGGCATCGCCGAGGGCCGCGCGCTGGTGCTGCTCGGCCGCAACGGCAGCGGCAAGACCACGCTGATGCGGCTGCTGAGCGGGGGCCTGCGGCCCGGCCCGGGGACGCTGCGGCTCGGCGGCGCCGAGGTGGCGTACGACCGCAAGGGCCTGGTCCGGCTGCGCACCTCGGTGCAGCTGGTGGTGCAGGACCCGGACGACCAGCTCTTCGCGGCCTCCGTGGAGCAGGACGTGTCCTTCGGGCCGATGAACCTGGGGCTGCCGGCGGCGGAGGTCCGCGAGCGGGTGGACGCCGCGCTGGCCGCGCTGGACATCACCGCGCTGCGGGACCGGCCGACGCACCTGCTGTCGTACGGGCAGCGCAAGCGCGCGGCGATCGCGGGCGCGGTGGCGATGGCCCCGCGGGTGCTGATCCTGGACGAGCCCACCGCCGGGCTCGACCCGGACGGGCAGGAGCGCCTCCTGGACGTCCTCGCGGGGCTGCGCGCGGCCGGCACCACGGTGGTCATGGCCACCCACGACGTGGACCTCGCGGTGCGCTGGGCCGACGACGCGGCCGTGCTGACCCCGTCGGGGATCCGCACGGGTCCGGCCGCCGAGCTGCTCGCGGACCCGGAGCTGCTCGCGTCGGCGGGGCTGCGGTCGGCCTGGGCGCCGGTGGTCGGCGCGTTCCTGCGGGCGCGCGGGGTGCTGGCGGACGGGGCGCCGGGGCCGCGGACCCCGGAGGAGCTCGCGGCACTGGGCTCCTAGGATGGCCGCATGTCGCTGCCGCACGCCATCCTCACCGCCCTGATGGAGAAGCCCTCGTCGGGGCTGGAGCTGACCCGGCGGTTCGACAAGTCGATCGGCTACTTCTGGTCCTCGACGCACCAGCAGATCTACCGCGAGCTGGGGCGGCTGGAGGAGGCGGGGCTGATCCGGGCGCTGCCCAGCGAGGTGCCGGTGCGCGGGCAGAAGAAGGAGTACGAGGTGCTGCCCGACGGCCGCGCGGAGCTGGCGCGGTGGGTGGACGAGAGCCAGGACCCGAAGCCGGTGCGGGACGCGCTGCTGCTGCGGATCCGCGCGGCGGCGGTGGTCGGGCCGCAGGGCCTGGGGCCGGAGCTGCGGCGCCATCTGGAGCTGCACCGGGCGCAGTTGGCCGTGTACGAGGCCATCGAGGCGAAGGA
Source organism: Streptomyces sp. NPDC004126 (assembly GCF_050275515.1). Classification (NCBI taxonomy): domain Bacteria; kingdom Bacillati; phylum Actinomycetota; class Actinomycetes; order Kitasatosporales; family Streptomycetaceae; genus Streptomyces; species Streptomyces sp. NPDC004126. Next base: position 20,193 of record NZ_JBNNPF010000026.1, read on the forward strand.
CTTCCCGGCGGGGCGGGACGCGGACGCGGACCGGCTGCGCCGGCTCGTGCTGCGCGGGGGCATCGCCCTGGAGGGCTTCTGGCTGAGCTGGCTGGAGGAGGCCCTGTCCGAGGTGGAGGCGCTGTCCGGGGCGGAGGGGCCGGCGGCGGCGCAGGAGGGCGGGGCCTGACGCGCCCCCGCCCCGGCGTACGGGGCGGAGGCGGACGCGCCGCGCTTACTTGTTCAGGGACGCCCAGAACTCGTCGAAGCTCATCAGCTTGTCGCCGTCGCTGTCCTTGGCGGCGATCACGGAGTCCGCGACCGCGGCGGTGACGTAGTGGTCACCCATCGCCTTCATGGCCGCGCTGTACTCGTCGGCCGTGACGAAGCCGTCACCGTTCACGTCGAACTTGTCGAACGTCGCCCGTGCGCTCTCGATGTCAGCCACTGGGTCCACCCCTTCTCGGTGCTTGTTGACCGGCTCAGGGTAGCCGCCCGGGGCGCCGGAGGCTGCCGCGGGTCCCGTTCGGGCGGCAGAAAGATATTCAATTACCCGCGCGTAAGCCGCCGGAACGGTTCGACGGATAGACGGAACCGATAATTCCAGCCAACGGATCCGCCTACCACTTGTCACGCTCCGGGATTACGGCATAACGTACCGGCATTGCCGCCACACCAGGAGCGCAGGGCTCCCAGGGACATGCGGCAACAAGGGCGATCACAGGTGACGATCACAGCTGACGCATCATTCGAAGTTCTGCCCTTCACCCGTACCTGCCGCCATATCTGGGAAGACGGCGACCATGTGCTCATAGGCGTGAGCCCCGGCAACGGCTACTTCAGCGCCGAGCGCGTGTCGAGTCTCGCCCGGTGGGCCGTGAGCCGGTTCGCGCAGGTCGACTTCGTCTACGCGGACCTCCACGTGGACCGGATGTTCGCCGCCTTCGGCTACACCCCGGAGCACGCGAGCCGACGCGCCTCGAAGGAGATCAAGGCAGTCCGCAGGAGGATCATCAAAGGCGTCGAGGATTCGGGCCCGCAGCACGTCGAGATACGGGTGAGAGCGCTTTCGGAGTTCCAGGAGAACCCCGTCTACCAACTGCTGCACCGGCGCGTACTGCATTTCCTGGAGACCGACGACGCATTCCGCAAGGGATGCGAGGAAATGGCTCAGCATTTCGTCGGCTCGAAGTTGCCCGCAGGTGAATCCATGACGGATTCCCAGTTGCGGGTGTGCTTCGACTACCTGGCCGCCGAGCTGCCCTTCTTCATCGACACCCCCAGCATTCTCGACGTGCCGTCCTCCGTGGCGGCCTACCACGTCAGGATGCCGATGACCGACGTCCTCTTCGCCCGCGGCGGGGGCCTGCGCGCGACCCGCAACCAGGCGTACGCCGTCGTACGCCCCGAAGGGAGTGCCGATGGGCGTCGAGCGGCTTGAGGACGGCGGGGCCCCGGAGCAGCCCCTCCTCGACTTCCCGCTCTCCCGGCGCGGTGACGTCGTACCGCAGGAGTGCTCCTGGCTGCGCGAGAAGGCGCCCGTCGCCCGGGTCCGCACCCTCACCGGGGACCCGGCCTGGCTGGTGAGCAGCCACGCGCTGGCCAAGCAGGTGCTGGAGGACGAGCGCTTCAGCCTCAAGGACACCGCGAACGCCGGGGTGCCCCGCCAGTACGCGCTGACGATCCCGCCCGAGGTCGTCAACAACATGGGCAACATCAACAGCGCGGGCCTGCGCGACGCGGTGATGAAGGCGCTCAGCCCGCGCCGGCCCGGTCTCCGGGAGGCGCTGCGCGCACAAGCCGGGGAGCTGCTGGACGCGGTCGTCGCCGAAGGGGGCCCGGCCGACCTCCGGGCCGGGTTCGCCGACCCCTTCTCCGCGGCCCTGCACTGCCGGGTGCTGGGGGTGCCGTTCGAGGACTGGCGCCGGCTGATGTCCGGGCTGGACGTCGCGTTCATGACCGCTCGCGAGCCGTTCGCCGACTCGGCCCTCAACTGGTACAAGGACGTCGGCTACTTCGCCGACCGGTTCCGGGAGCAGCTGGCGCTGCCCGCCGAGGAGCGTACGGGGCTCCTCGGCACCTTCGCCGGCCTGCGCGAGGCCGACCCGGAGTCGGCCCACCTGACGGACGAGATGTTCGCGACCGTCGCCGTCTCCCTCTTCGGCGCGGGGGCGGTCTCCACCTCCGCGTTCCTGGTCCTCGCGGTCCTCGCGCTGCTCCAGCGGCCCGAGCTGATCGGGTACCTGCGCGCGCATCCGGAGCGCACGGGCGCGGCGGTCGAGGAGCTGCTGCGGTGGAACCTGTCCGTCGGGGACGGCCTGCCGCGGATCGCGCTGGCGGACGTACCGGTCGGGGACGTGCTGGTGAAGGAGGGCGAGCTGGTGCTGGTCCTGCTGGAGGGGGCCAACTTCGACCCGGCGGTCTTCGAGCGCCCCGAGGAGCTGGACCTGGAGCGGGAGGGCGCGGGCGCCCACCTGGCCTTCGGTGCGGGCCGGCACTTCTGCCCGGCCTCGGCGCTGGCCCGGGCGCACGCGGAGACCGCGCTCCAGGTGCTGGTCGAGCGGCTGCCGGGGCTGCGCCTCGCGGTGCCGGCGGAGAACCTGGTGTGGCGCACGGGCTTCATCAAGCGGCTGCCCGAGCGGCTGCCGGTCGCCTGGTAGCGGCCTCACGGACACGGTGTCCCGGGTGCTGTGCGAGCTCCCGGGGCACCGTCGCGTCCGCTACCGGAAGATGCCGGTGTGGCCGAGGGAGTAGCGGCCGGGCTGCGGGTACACGGCGAGGCCGTGGGGACCGCCGCCGACCGGGATGCGGGCCAGCTGCTTGCCGGTGACGGTGTCGATCGCGTAGACCTCGGAGTTGTAGCGGCCGGAGAGCCACAGCACCTGGCCGTCGGCCGAGACCCCGCCCATGTCGGGGCTGCCGCCGTCGGGCAGCTGCCACTTCTTGGTGAGGCGGTTCTCCTTGAAGTCGAAGACGGAGATGCTGCCCTCGCCGCGGTTGGAGACGTACATCTCCCTGGAGTCGCGGCTGACGTACAGGCCGTGGCAGCCCTTGCCGGTGGGCAGCAGCTTGGGGACGTCGAACTTGTCCCCGCTGAGCACCCACATGCCGTGCGCCATCATGTCCGCGACGTAGAAGGTCTTCCCGTCGGGGGAGATCTTGACGTCCTGCGGCATCGCGCCCTCGAAGGGCAGCTTCTGCTGGCCGATCACCTCCATCTTCTCGGTGTCGACCTTGAGCAGTTCGCCGGAGAACTCGCAGCTGACGATGAAGTAGCGGCCGTCCGCCGAGAAGTCGGCGTGGTTGACGCCGAAGCAGGTGACGGGGAGGGTCTTCACCCGGTCCATGGTGTGCGGATCGCGGAAGACCAGCTCGCGGTCCATGGAGGCCATCACGACGGCGTACTTGCCGTTGGGCGTGAAGTACAGGTTGTACGGGTCGTGCACCTCGACGGGCTTGCCGGCCTCGCCGGTGGCCGGGTTGATCGGGGTGAGCGTGTGGCCGCGGTTGTTGTTGACCCAGAGGGTCTTCATGTCCCAGGAGGGCACCACGTGCTGCGGCTGGACGCCGACGGGGATGGTGTCGATGACCTTGTACGTGGCCGGGTCGATGACGGACACCGTGTTGGAGTTGGTGTTCGGCACGTAGACCCGGGACGGGAAGTCCTTGACCGCCGGGGAGAGCTTGTTCGGCCGGTCGGCGGCGTACACGTCGTGGGGGTCGAGCAGCGGGGGCATCCCGGTCAGGCCCGGCGGCACGGCCGGGACGGCCTTGACGGGCTGCCTGGCGGGCCCTTCGCCGAGCGCCTCGGCGGGGGCCTTGTCTGCCGATCCGCAGCCGGCCAGGGCGGCGAGGACCAGACCGGCCAGCAGCACGGTGGCCTTCCGGGGAAGGCGGGTGGTCTTCATGAGGTCAGCAGCTCCGTGGTGGTCACCGCGCGCAGTTCGCGGCGCGCGAGTTCTTCGAGGAGGGGCGGCATCGCGTCGACCGTGTCCGCGTAGCCGAAGTGCAGGCTCACCACCGATCCGGGCCGGATCGTCCCGGTGACGTTGCGGATGACGGCCGCCGCGCCGGGCGAGGTGAAGTCGAGGGAGTCCACGTCGTACGAGAGGACGTGCGGGTAGCCCGCCCGCTGGGCGAGGGTCCGGACGAGGGGGGTGGCGTACTGGGTCTGCGAGGGGCGGAACCAGGTGCCGATGGAGCCGGTGAGCCGCTTGAGGCGCTGGGCGCAGCCGGTGATCTCGGCGTAGGCCTCGGCCTCGGACATGCCGTTGATGGCGAGGTGGCGCTGGGTGTGGTTGCCGAGTTCGTGGCCGCCGTCCAGGATCCGCCGGGCCATGTCGGGGTGTTCGTCGAGCCAGCTGCCGATGGCCAGGACGGTGACCCGCGCGCGGGCCCGTTCCGCCGCGGCGAGTACGGCGCGGGCGGTGGCGGGGTCCCCGTTGCCGTGGAAGGTGAGGGCGACCCGGGGCCGGTCGCGGGGGCCGTGCGCGATCTCGACGGGCTGCCCCGGGATGCGGCGGGGGGCCGGGGCCGCGGGAGCCTGCCCGGCCGGGCGGGCGGGCGGTGCGGGGGTGGCCCGGACGGGTCCCGGCGCCGCCCGGCCGCCGCCCGTGCCGCAGGCCGCGGTGAGGGCGCCGGCGGCGGCCGCCGCCGTGGCGCGCAGGGCGGTACGGCGGTCTGGATAACAGAGCACCCGCCCATTTAAGAGCCGGATCACCCTCAAGGTAATGATTGACCCAATTTGGGACTTTCGTCGGTTGGCCCCACAGAGCCCGGTGTCCGCTATGTGATCAACGATTTACGCAGAGCGGTCGATATTTATTCGTTGATTGCGAGGCGAGTGGCCCATCTCACCTAGGATTTAGGTGGAAACTCTTGGGATATGCACACTTATGTCCGAGTCGGGACTTTTGGCGTTCGGGCCCTCGTCTGCCATAGTCGGAAGCACGGCTTCCCTTTGACCCGAGCGAAGTCACCTCGCCGAGGATCACACACCCCACCGATCCTCGGCGCACCCATGAAACCCCCGTAGCGCCCCACCTCGGCGACAGGGGGTTTCTGGCGTTCCGGGGCCGGTCAGCGGTCGGCGACCCGCATCTCGAACCAGGTGATCTTGCCGCGCGGCAGCAGGTCGGCGCCCCAGCGGTCGGAAAGCTTGTCGACGAGGAACAGCCCCCGCCCGGTGGTGTCCAGCTCGTGGACCGGCATCAGACAGGGCAGCCCGCGCGAGGGGTCGCGCACCTCCACCCGGATCCAGCCGCGCCGCCGCAGCATCCGTAAGCCGAAGGAGCGGGCGCCGGTGTGGCGCACGGCGTTGCCGACGAGCTCCGAGACCAGCAGGACGGCGTGCTCGGAGATCTGCGGCGACAGCCCCCAGAAGCGGATGACCACGCTCTGGGTGAGCCGGCGGGCCGTGCTCGCGGACTCCGGCATGGACGGCAGCGTCACTTCCGCCTCGGCCGGGTTGCCGTACAACTCCAGGGCCCTGAGGCCCTGTTCCTCCTCGACCGCCGCCGTGATCCGTACGGCCGAAGCGCTGCTGCGCTGCCGCGGCTGTTCCACACCCTCCAGGCCCGCCATGCACCCATCATGGACGGCCCGCGCGCCCGTCCGGGCCGTTCCGCAGGAATACACCCCCCGGAACCGAGGATTCCGAGGGGGTGTCCCGGCATATGCGAAAGGCAATCGAGGGCCGCATGAACCACCCTGACCTGGGGTGACGTTCCGCTGCTCGGCGATCACCGTCGGTGGATCATCAGCTCCCCTTAAGGCTGCCTTAAGGCTGGGCTAATCCACCCGCAGGGGTTCCGTGCGGCCGCCTTCGAGCGTTCCTCAGACGAACTTGGCCTTGCCCGGGCCCTCTTCGACGAAGCTGCGCATCCCGCGCTCGCGGTCCTCGGTGGCGAACAGGCCCGCGAACCAGTTGCGTTCGATGGTCAGGCCGGTGTCGATGTCCGCCTCCAGGCCGGCGTCCACGCACTCCTTCGCGGCGCGCAGCGCGATCGCCGGCCCCTGGGCCAGCTTGGCGGCCCAGGCGTGCGCCTGCTCGTACACCTCGGCGGCGGGCACGACGCGGTCCACCAGGCCGAGGGCGAGGGCCTCTTCGGCCTTGATCATGCGGCCGGTGAAGATCAGGTCCTTGGCCTTGGACGGGCCGATCAGCCGGGAGAGCCGCTGGGTGCCGCCCGCGCCCGGGATCAGGCCGAGCAGGATCTCGGGCTGGCCGAGCTTCGCGTTGTCGGCGGCGATCCGGTAGTCGGCGCACAGGGCGAGCTCGCAGCCGCCGCCGAGGGCGTAGCCGGTGATGGCGGCGACGACGGGCTTGGGGATCCGGGCCACGGCGGTGAAGGCGTCCTGGAGCGCGCGGGACCGGGCGACCATGGCCGCGTGGTCCATGTTCTGCATCTCCTTGATGTCCGCGCCGGCCGCGAACACCTTCTCCCCGCCGTAGAGGACGACCGTGCGCACGTCGGCGCGGTCGGTGGCCTCCACGGCGAGCTCGCGCAGCCGGTCCTGGGTGGCGATGTCCAGGGCGTTCATGGGCGGGCGGTCCAGCAGGATGGTGCCGACGCCTTCGGAGACTTCGAGAGAGATGGTCATACGGGGGAGGTTAGCCGCCGGGGGGTCTGGGGGTCTCCCCCAGAAGGGCGCAGCACGCGGAGTGGCCCGGTGCTGTGGGTCACAGCACCGGGCCACCGGCTCACGTACGCGGATCGGCTACTTGATCCACTCCGCCCAGTCCATGTTCCAGCCGTTGAGGCCGTTGTCCGGGGCGATCTGCTTGTCCTTGGAGTTCTTCACGACGACCACGTCGCCGATCATCGACTCGTCGTAGAACCACGCGGCGGGGGTGTTGGGGTCGCCTGCGCCGCGCTCGTCCTCCAGGCCGACGCAGCCGTGGCTGACGTTCTCCGAGCCGAAGGTGCTGGAGGGGGCCCAGTAGTTGCCGTGGACGAAGGTGCCGGAGGTCGACAGGCGCATCGCGTGCGGGACGTCCGAGATGTCGTACTCGCCGCCGAAGCCGACGGTGGCGCCGTTCATCCGGGTCACCTTGTACTTCTCGCTGATGACCATCTGACCGTTGTAGGTGGTCGTCGACGGGGCGCCCGCGGTGATCGGGATGGTCTTGAGGACCTGGCCGTCGCGGACGACCTCCATCTTCTTGGAGGTGGCGTCGACGGTGGTGACCTGGGAGCGGCCGACGGTGAAGGTGACCGTGCGGGTCTGCTTGCCGTAGACGCCGGGGCGGCCCTCGACGCCGTCGAGCGCGAGCTTCACGGTGACCTTGGTGCCCGCCGCCCAGTACTTCTCGGGGCGGAAGTCGAGGCGGTCGTTGCCGAACCAGTGGCCCTCGATCGGCACGGACGGCTCGGCCGTGACGGTGATGGCCTTCTCGACGGCCTCGGTGTTGGTGATGCCGCGGGTGAAGTTGATGGAGACGGGCATGCCCACGCCGACGGTCGAACCGTCCTCCGGCGTGTAGTGGCCCACGAAGGTGTTCTGCGGGGTCAGGGTGCTGAAGGTGGTGTCCTTGGCGGACTCGCGGCCGGCCTCGTCCTTGGCCACCGCGTGCACCTTGTACTCGGTGGCGGCGGCCAGGTTGCGGGCGGGCTCCCAGGTCGCGCCGTCGGCGGCCAGCTTGCCCTCGACCGCGTTGCCCTTGGTGTCGGCCACCGTCACGGTGGTCAGCTTGCCCCCGCTGCTGGTGATCTTCAGGACGCCGCTGGTGGCGACTTCCTTCGACCCGTCGTCCGGCTTGACGTTGACCACGGCCTTGGACGCCTCGGTGCCGGTCTTCGCCGTACCGCCACCGGCCTTGCCGTTGTCCCCGCCGCTGCCCCCGCTGTTGCCGCCGCCGCTGCACGCGCTGGTCAGCAGCAGGGCCGCCCCCAGCAGAACGGCCGGCAGGCCGGTGCGGACGCGGCCGCGTATCGGCTGCAGGTTCACTCGTGTTCTCCCCATGTCCCCCGCGCACGGACAGTCGCGCGCTTGTCGACAGGAAATCACATGGGGAGATTACGAATAGGCACAGTCGTGTCACCGTTCCGTCCCAAGTGCCCGGGGGGACGGGGCGTCAGGCCCGTCAGGCCTTGCGGTCACCGCCCAGGGGCCACTCGCCCGGGTTCCAGCCGGGACGGCCGTGGTCGGGGCCGTCGTGGCCGGGACCCTCGTGGTCGGGACGGCCGTGGTCCGGCTTGCCGTGGTCGGGCTTGCCGTGGTCCGGCTTGCCGTGGTCCGGCTTGTCCTTGCAGTGGCAGGTCTGCCCGTCGTGCGCGCGCTTGTTGAGGAGGGTGACGGCGATGCGGTGGCCGGGAGTGCGGCCGTCCAGGGTCAGCGGGCCCGTCACCGGGTCGCGCGGCAGCACGTAGCCGTCCGGGACGTCCACCTCGACCACGTAGTACGAGCCGTCCGGGAGCCCGTCGAAGGCGCAGACGCCGTCCCGGCCGGTGGTGCACTCGTCCCCGACCCGCTCGTCCGCGTTGCCACCGCCCCGCTGCAGGCCCACGGCCTTGCCGGTCTCCCGCCACAGCTCGAACTCCGCGCCGCGCAGCGGCCGCTTCGTCTTGGCGTCCTTCTTCAGCACCTTGATGACGCCGGCCGGGTCCTCGTCCTCCTTCTTGTTCGGGACGGTGACGATGACGTACTCCTCGTTCTCGCCGAGTTCCACGTCGAAGGCGGTGACGGGGTCGCCGGGCCGCTCGTAGCCCGCCGGCAGGCCCACCTCCCGCCAGTAGTAGCCCTGGCCGACCGGCAGCTCGACCGTGCAGGTGCCCCGCTCGTCGGTGGTGCAGGCGCCGTCACCGAGCAGCGTGTCGGGGGTCGTTCCGGTCTGGAGGCCGGCGGTGCCGTTGCTCTCGCGCCACAGCTCGAACTTCGCCCCGGGCAGCGGCTCGCCGGTGTCCTTGTCGATCTTCCGCAGCACGACCCGGGCGCTCTCGTCCGGCGGCACGGGGGTCTTGGTGTTCACGGCCGTCCACCGCACCCCCTGGGCGGCGTTCTCGGCCGTCAGGACCAGGGTGTGGACGGGCTGCGCGGGAAGGTCGTAGCCGGTGGGCGGGGCGGTCTCGCGCCAGTAGTAGGTGCCGAGCTCCTCCTCGCGCGCGCAGAGGCCGTCGTCGCCGGTGGTGCAGTCGGCGACCTTGGTGTCGAGCTCGCCCGTGCCCTCGTACTGGAGGCCGTCCCGGCCGTTGGCCTCCTTCCACAGCTCGAACTTCGCCCCGGGCAGGGCCCGGCCGTTCTCGTCGTGCTTGATGACGGACACCGAGCCCCGGGTCGGCGGGACGGGCGCGCAGTCGGGCAGGTCACCGTTGAAGGGGTACGCGTGGAACTCCGCGCCCAGGCCGGTGGTCGCCGTCGGGCTGGTGTGGGTGATGCTGCCGGCGGTGAAGAAGCGGCCGTTCATGCCGATCATGGAGACGTCGGCGACCGACGCCTGCGGGCCGATCAGGACGCTGCCGCCGAGCTGCGCCGAGCCGGCGATGGTGGCGGTCTCCGCGTTGGGGAAGTTCCACAGCAGCCGCTCGCGCAGCCCGGCGGGGAGCAGGGCGTTGTTGACGCGCAGTACGGGGCTCTCCCCGGTGACGTTGACCAGGACGGTGGCGTTCTCCGGGATCCCGGCGAAGCGCAGGGTCTGCTGCCTGCCGGAGGGGCCGGCGAGGTCGAAGTCCACGTTGAAGACCTGGAGCGGCGAGCGGCCGTCGCCGGTGAACACCGTCTCCTGGTCGCTGTACACGGCCCGGCCGGTGGCCGTGCGCGGGGCTCCCTCGGGGAAGGCGTAGCAGGTGCTGGCGGTGGTGAGGGCGCCGCGCAGGCGGGTGTAGGGGTCGGCGGCATTCGACTGCGGGTCGTGGGTACCGGTCACGTTGCCGGTGAGGCTGCCCGCATAGGTGACCTTGCCGCCGTCGGCGAGGAGCGTCTGGCCGCGGGCCACGGTGACGTCCCCGCCGGTGGTCAGGAAGGACGAGCCGTCGGGCGGGGGGACGCGGGAGCCGACTCCCGCGATGCCCACGTTGTAGACGCCGGCCGTCTTGTTCATGTCGAAGTCGCCGAGGACGACGACCTTGCCCTCGGCCTCGGCGGCGCCCAGCCGCACCAGCATGTCCCCGCCGACGAAGACGTTGATGTTCTGGTCCCGGCCCGGGAACGGAACCCAGTTGCCGGGCTCCGGGTAGGGATTCGGGCAGCCCTCACCCGCCGCGGTACCGCCCGGGATGCAGGGCCCGAGGCCGCCCGGTAGCGGGGCCCTCAGGGTGCGCGCCGTGGCCGGGGGCTCGGTGCCGGGGCCCGCCGCGAGGGCCGTGGGGGACCCGGCGGCGAGTACGACGCCCACGGCCAGCCCGAGGGTCCATTTCCTTGCTGACATGACACTCCGTCCGCTGTCTCGCCACCTGCCCGCGCCGATGGCCCTGACAGGCTGCGGGCGGGCTTCGGCGCGGCGGACAGAAGACACTCGGCGAGTACGGCATTCCGGTCTGACAATCACTCGATTGCACCGCTCCCCCGGGGTGCGGGGAGGACCGGAGTGTGTCAGCCGGTGGCGGAGCCGGCCACCCAGTCGGCCCAGGACATGTTCCAGCCGCCCAGTCCGTTGTTGGGGGCGACGGTCTTGTCCTGCGAGTTCACGACCTCCACCACGTCCCCGACCAGCGTCCGGTCGAAGAACCAGCCCGCCGGGGTGTCCGAGCCGCCGCCCTTGTCGTCGCGCAGGCCCACGCAGCCGTGGCTGGTGTTGGTGGAGCCGAAGGTGTCGGGGCTGGCCCAGTAGTTGCCGTGCAGGAAGGTGCCGGAGGCGGTGAGCCGCATGGCGTGCGGGACGTCCGGGATGTCGTACTCGCCCTTGCCGTCCTCGCTGGTGAAGCCGACGGTGGCGCCGTTCATCCGGGTCACGTCGAACATCTCCATCACCACCATCTTGCCGTTGTAGGTGGTGTTCTTCGGCGCCCCGGCGCTGATGGGGATGGTGGACAGCAGCTGCCCCTCCCGGCGGACCTCCATCGTGTGCGCCTCCGCGTCGACGGTGGAGACCTGGGAGCGGCCGACGGTGAAGCGGATGGTCTTGTCCTGGATGCCGTACGAGCCGGGCGCGCCCTCGATGTCGCGGAGCTTCATCTTCACGGTGACCTCGGTGCCGGCCTTCCAGTAGGTCTTGGGCCGGAAGTCGAGGCGTTCGGAGCCGAACCAGTGGCCGACGACCTCCACGGCCGGTTCGGAGGTGATGGTGATGGCCCGCTCCACGTCGGCCCGCTGCTTGATCGACCGGTTGAAGTTGAAGGAGACGATCATGCCGGTGCCGACGGTGGAGCGGTTCTCGGGCTTGAAGTAGCCGATGAACCGCTCCTCGGGGACGTAGGTGGTGAAGGTGGTGTGCCGGGCCTGGCGGCGGTTGTGCCCGTCGAGGGCGACCGCGTCGACGGTGTACTTGGCGGCGAGCGCGAGCCGTCCGGCGTCGGGGTCGGGGCTCCAGCTGAGGCCGTCGGCGGCGATCTCGCCCGGGACCTCCTCCTCCTGGGCGTCCTCGACCTTGGTGACCCGGACCCGTTCGAGGCGGCCCTCGGGGACGTTCACCCGCAGCGGGCCCTCGGCCGGTACGCCCTTGGCGTTGTCGTCGGGGGTGATCCGGATGGCCTCGTCCGGGGAGCGGGGTTTGCCCGGCAGCTGGATCTCGACGGGGGATCCGCCGTCCTCGGTGCAGCCGGTCAGACCGCCCAGCAGGCCCGCCCACGCCGCCACGGCGGCCAATCCCGCCCCTGCCCGCCTCGTCAGAAGAGTCACGTTCCGTCCAACGACCGGGGCCCTCCGGGGGAAACGTGAGGGCCGGGCACGTTCCGGGCAGAACAGTCCGGGCAGAACAGTGGGAAGGACCAGACGGGGCGGGCCTGGCCGGGACGCCGGGCCGCATTCCCCCCGCCGGTACCGAGGAGCCGTGGAGGCGGGCAGTGTCGAGCGCAGCCGAGCAAGAGGCGGTGGAGACCGCCGGCAGTGATGCCGGCCGGGCCGTCGAGGGGATGGACTCCGTACGGGAGCGGGTCCAGGCGAAGGTGTTACGGGCCGCCGCACACCCGCCGCCACCGGTGTGGCCGGGCTCCTCGCACCCGCTGGGGGCCCGCTACCACGCGGGGCCTGCCGGGGTGGAGGGCACCAACTTCGCGCTCTGGGCGCAGGGCGCGGAGGCGGTGGAGCTGTGCCTGTTCGACGCCCTCGGGGCGGAGACGCGCTGCACCCTGACCGAGCTGACGCACGAGATCTGGCACGGCTTCGTACCGGGCGTGCGGCCCGGGCAGCGGTACGGCTTCCGGGTGCACGGGCGCTGGGACCCCTGGACGGGGGCCCGGTACAACCCGGCGAAGCTGCTGCTGGACCCGTACGCGCGTGCGGTCGACGGCGACTTCTCGCTGCCGCCGGAGGTGTACGGGCACGTCCGGGACTGGCCGCAGCAGTACATCGCGGACACGGTGCGCGACGACCGGGACTCGGCCCCGTACGTCCCGAAGGGGGTGGTCGTCCACGATGACGACGACTGGTCGGACGACGTCCGGCCGAAGACCCCCTGGGCCGACACGGTGATCTACGAGCTGCACGTGCGCGGGTTCACGATGCGCCATCCGGGTGTTCCCGAGGAGCTGCGCGGCACGTACGCGGGGCTGGCCCACCCGGCGGCGGTGGAGCACCTGAGGGCGCTGGGCGTGACGGCGGTGGAGCTGCTGCCGGTGCACCAGTTCGCGCACGAGGACCACCTGCTGCGGCGGGGCCTGCGCAACTACTGGGGGTACAACTCGGTGGGGTACTTCGCCCCGCACGCCGGGTACTCCGCCAGCGGGACGGCGGGACAGCAGGTCGGCGAGTTCAAGCGGATGGTGAAGGCCCTGCACGCGGCGGGCATCGAGGTCATCCTCGACGTGGTCTACAACCACACGGCGGAGGCCGGGGAGCTGGGGCCGACCCTGTCGCTGCGCGGGATCGACAACCGGGGCTACTACCGGCTCCAGTCCGACCAGCGCCGCTACGCCGACTACACGGGCTGCGGGAACACCCTGCACGCCGGGCGCCCGCACGTGCTGCGGCTGATCACGGACTCGCTGCGGTACTGGGTGACCGAGATGGGGGTGGACGGCTTCCGCTTCGACCTGGCGGCGGCGCTGGCCCGCTCGATGCACGACGTGGACATGCTGTCGCCGTTCCTCGCGGTGATCGCCCAGGACCCGGTGCTGCGGCGGGTCAAGCTGATCGCGGAGCCGTGGGACGTGGGCTCGGGCGGCTACCAGGTGGGGGCGTTCCCGCCGCTGTGGACGGAGTGGAACGACCGGTACCGGGACGCCGTGCGGGACTTCTGGCGGGGCGCGCTGCCCGACGTACGGGACCTGGGGTACCGGCTGTCGGGCTCCAGCGACCTGTACGCGTGGGGCGGGCGGCGGCCGTACGCCTCGGTGAACTTCGTGACCGCGCACGACGGGTTCACCCTGCGCGACCTGGTGTCGTACGAGCGCAAGCACAACGAGGCGAACGGGGAGGCCAACCGGGACGGCACCAACGACAACCGGTCCTGGAACTGCGGGGCCGAGGGCGAGAGCGGGGACCCGCGGATCGGGGCGCTGCGGCGGCGGCAGCTGCGGAACCTGCTGACGACGCTGCTGCTGTCGACGGGGGTGCCGATGCTGGTGGCGGGCGACGAGTTCGGGCGCACGCAGGGCGGCAACAACAACGCGTACTGCCAGGACAACGAGACGGGGTGGGTGGACTGGTCGCTGCTGTCCGACCCGGAGTGGAGCGGCCTGTTCGCGCTGACCCGGCGGCTGCTCTCGCTGCGCCGGGCGCATCCGGTGCTGCGCCGGCGGGCGTTCTTCTCGGGGCGGGCGCAGGGCGCGGACGGGCTGCGGGACCTGGCCTGGTTCACCCCGGCGGGTGCGGAGATGACGGAGCGGGACTGGTACGCGCCGGCCGCGGCGGTGGGCCTGTACCTGTCGGGGCGGGACATCCCGGGCCGGGACGAGCGGGGCCGCCAGGTGACGGACGACAGTTTCCTCGCGCTGCTGCACGCCGGGGACCGGCCGGTGGAGTGGGTGCTGCCGGGCGCGCCGTGGGCGGCGGCGTACGAGCTGGTGCTGGACACGGCGCGGGAGGCCCAGGAGGCTCCGCCGGGGACGCGGCACCGGGGCGGGGAGGCGCTGACGGTGCCGGCCCGGTCGGTGCTGCTGCTGCGGGTGGTGGGCTGAGGCGGGCGGCTGCTTACGGGAGTTGATGACCGATCCGGAGCGGAAGCTTTCGTTCCCCCTGCGATGATGTGCCCTTCCTGTGAACACACGATCACATGACCACATGGACAGGGCAGGGGCAGGCATGGGGAGATTCGGGACCGCGCTCCGGGAACTGCGGGGGGCGCAGAAGTCGGCCAAGGGGGTGTCGCTCTACTCCCGGTTCGTCAACCGGCCGGTCGGCCGGTACCTGGCCGCCGGGTCCTACGTGCTGGGCCTGACGCCCAACCAGGTCACCCTGATCAGCGCCGCGTTCAGCTTCGCCGCCGTCGCGGCGGTGGCACTGGCCGCGCCCTCGTGGGGGCTGGGGGTCGCCGTCTGGGCGGCGCTCGCGGTCGGCTTCGCCTTCGACTCGGCCGACGGCCAGCTGGCCCGGCTCCGCGGCGGCGGGAGCGCGGCGGGCGAGTGGCTCGACCACGTGGTGGACGCCGCCAAGCTGACCGCGCTGCACGCCTGCGTGCTCATCGCCTTCCACCGCTTCCCCGAGGCGTATGGGATCGGAGGGGGCGGGACCGGCTCCGACGCCTGGCTGCTGGTGCCGCTGGGCTTCCAGTTCGCCGCCGTCGTCACCTTCTTCGGGGGCCTGCTGACCGAGAAGCTCAAGCCGAAGGCCGCCCCGGGCAGCCCGGCCGCCGCCCCCTCGACGCTGCGCGCGGTGGCCCTGCTCCCCGTGGACTACGGGGTGTTCTGCCTGGTCTTCCTGCTGCTGGGCGGCGGGGCGCCGTTCCGCTGGGCGTACGCGGGCCTGGGCGCGGTCGCCGCCCTGTTCCTGCTCGCGTTCCTGGCGAAGTGGTTCCGCGAGCTCAGCGCCGTTCGGCGGTGAACTGCTCCGGCAGCTGCGGGTGCGCCGGCTCGGCCAGGGCGTCCAGGGCGCGGCGCAGCTGGGTGCTGGAGGTGTGGACGGTGTACGGGAAGTAGACGACGTCGACCCCGTGGGCGGCGAAGTCCCGTTCCAGCTTGGCCCCCTTGGGGGTGCCGCGCCAGTCGTCGCCCTTGAAGATGACGTCGAAGCGGACCTGCTTCCAGGTCTCCACCTTGTCGGGGACCGTCTCCACGAAGGCGGCGTCGACGTACTTGACGCTGCGGACGATCTCCAGCCGTTCGACGAGCGGGATCATCGGGCGGCGCCCCTTGGCCAGTTCGGCCATCTCGTCCGAGACCACCCCGGCCACCAGGTAGTCGCACCGACTGCGGGCGTGGCGGAGGATGTTGAGGTGGCCTATGTGGAACAGGTCGTAGGCGCCGGGCGCGTAGCCCACCCGGTACGGCCTGCGCTCGGACGGCACAGGGTCGGTCATGTCGCGCTCCGTCATCGGTTACCCCCCAGCGGCCGCACCCCCCGGTGCGGCGGATCAGCCGACAATAGCGTGCGCGTTCCCATATCTGTCGGGTGAACGAATAGGGTGACGTGCGCATCATCCAGGGGAGAAGGGGACGTTCAGTGTCCACATCCGGTCACCGGCGCCTGCTGCTGGTTTCCACCAACTACGCCCCGGAGCACGCGGGCATCGGCCCGTACGCCACCCAGATCGCGGAGCACTGGGCGAGTACCGGCCACGACGCGCACGTTCTGGCGGGCATGCCGCACTACCCGGCCTGGTCGGTCGAACCGGAATACAAGGGGGTGCTGCGGCGCACCGAGAAGCGCGCGGGGGTCACCGTGCACCGGCGCGCCCACACCGTGCCGCCCCGTCAGACCGCCGTCCGGCGCGCCCTGTTCGAAGGATCGATTCTGCTGCACGGTGCCGCGGCCCCGCCCCGGATGCCGAAGCCCGACCTGGTCATGGCGCAGATGCCGAGCCTCGCCGGCGGGGTCACGGCCGCTCGTCTCGCGGCCCGCTGGAAGGTGCCGTTCGTACCCGTCGTCCAGGACCTGATGGGCGCCGCGGCCGCGCAGAGCGGCATCAGCGGCGGGGACAAGGCGGCGGCGTTCGCCGGGCGCGCGGAGGCGTACGCGCTGAAGCGGGCCGCACTGGTCGGCGTCATCCACGAGACCTTCGTGGACCGGGTCGTGGCGATGGGCGTGGACCCCGGGAAGATCCGCCTCGTCCCGAACTGGTCGCACGTGGCCAAGCCCACCAAGCCGCGCGGGGAGACCCGCCACCACCTCGGATGGGCGCCCGGCCAGACCGTCGTCCTGCACTCCGGGAACATGGGCCTCAAGCAGGGCCTCGAAGTCCTCGTCGGCGCCGCCCGGCTGGATCCGCAGGTCCGCTTCGTCCTCATGGGCGACGGCAGCCAGCGCGCGGCCCTCGCGAGCATGGCCGCCGACGTGCCGAACCTGGACATCATCCCGCCCGCCGCCGACAACGGCTTCCCGGACGTCCTCGCCGCTGCGGACGTCCTCGCGGTCACGCAGCACGCCGCGGTGCTGGACATGAGCGTGCCGTCCAAGCTGACCTCCTACTTCCAGGCCGGCCGGCCCGTCGTCGCCTCCGTCGCGGCGCAGGGCGGGACCGCGCAGGAGGTACGGCGTTCCGGCGCCGGGGTGCTCGTACCGCCGGAGGACCCCGAGGCCCTGCTGAAGGCCGTCCGCTCCCTGGCCGAGGACCCGGAGGGCGCGGACGCCCTCGGGGCGGCCGGGCCCGTCCACGTGGCGGCCCACCTGAGCCGTGAGGCGGGCCTGGCCCGCATCGACGCGCTGATCGACGAAGCACTCGGGGGGAACCGGCCGTGACCGAGACGAACCGCCCGGCGACGGCCCCC
This sequence comes from Streptomyces sp. NPDC004126, assembly GCF_050275515.1. NCBI lineage: Bacteria > Bacillati > Actinomycetota > Actinomycetes > Kitasatosporales > Streptomycetaceae > Streptomyces > Streptomyces sp. NPDC004126. The sequence continues at coordinate 37,130 of NZ_JBNNPF010000026.1, forward strand.
GCCGAGGACGAACCCGATCTCCTGCGGGACCAGTTCAAGCAGCTCCTGCGCTACCGCCGGCTCCTCGGCGCCGGCCTGGCCGTCGGCCTGCTGGGCGGCGTCTACCTCGGCGTCTCCACGGCGGACACCTACGTGTCCGTCGCGGACGTGGTGCTGCGCGCGCCCACCGACGACCCGTTCAACCCGAGCCTGGCCCCCGACAAGGCCATCAACATCGGCTCGGAGCGGCAGGTCGCGCTCTCCCGCTCCATAGCCGAGCAGGCGGCGAAGACCCTCGGCGTGGCCGCCAAGGACGTCCCGGCGTTCCGCGGCGGCCTCCAGGTGACCAACCCGCCGCAGACGATGGTGCTGCGCTTCACCTACACCGCGGCCTCCCCCAAGGAGGCCGCCAGGCGCGCCAACGGCATGGCGGCCGCCTACCTGCTCAAGCGGCAGGAGGCCCTCGACGTCACCCGCACCACGATGGTCAAGGGGTACGAGGCCCAGCGCGACCCGGTCGCCAAGCAGCTCGACGAGGTGGCCCGGCAGATCAACAGCATGCCGGCGGGCAACGCCCGGGACGCCTCCCTCTCCTCGCGCACCGACCTCCAGAACAAGGTCAACACCCTCAACGGCAACATCGCCAAGCTCCAGGCCCTCGACATGACCCCGGGCCGGGTCACCACCGCCGCCGCCCCGCCCGCCGCCGCCGACGGGCCCGGCCTCCCGATGTCCCTCGCGCTCGGCGCGGCCGTCGGCCTGGCGCTCGGCCTGCTCGCCGCGTGGGTCCGGCTGGTCTTCGACCCGGCGCCGCGCTCCGAGGGCGACGTGGCCCGGTCCCTGCGCGCACCCGTACTGGGCTACCTGCCCCGGGACCGGACCGGCGGCGGCCCGCTCCTCGCGGCCGGGGAGGCCGATCCGCGGCTCGCCGAGGAGTACCGCTCGGTGGCGTTCCGCCTCGCCTACGACTCCCGGTTCGCCGACCGGCGCCGACTGCTGGTGGCCGCCCCGCGCGGCAGCAGCGAGACGGCCGCCGCCGTGGCCGTGAACCTGGCCGCCTCCTTCGCCGAGACCGGCAAGGACGTCCTGCTCATCGAGGCCGACCTGCGCACCCCGGTGCTGGCCAGCCAGCTGCCGACCGACACCGGCGACCGGCCGCGCTGGAGCTCGCTCTCGGGCGGCTCCGCGGGCGGCGACTCCGAGTGGCCCGACGGGCGCCGGGTCGTCGTGGACGCCGCCGAGTCCGGCGACTTCGACCTGATCCCCGGCGACCGCGTGCGCAACGTGGCGAGGGCCCTGACCTCCCGGCGCACCGGCCAGCTGATCGCGGAGGCCGACACCCCCAACTCCACCGTCGTGGTACTCGCGCCGCCCGTGCTCTCGTACGCCGACGCGCTCGCGCTGGTCGACCGCGTCGACGGCGTCCTCGTGGTCTGCGACCCGCGCGCCGTGCACCGCAGCGACCTGTCCCGGATCCGCGAGCTGATCAGCGGCGCCGGCGGGACCGTGCTGGGCGCGGTGCTGCACGCCCCGCTGCCCTCCCCCAAGCGCGGGTCCAAGGGCGGAGCCAAGGGCGGGTCGAAGGGCGGGGCCGCCGGGGACGGGGAGTCCGCCCCGGGCGACGGGAGCGACACCGTGGCGCTGCGCACCGTCCGCACGGGCCAGAGGTGAGCCGGCGGGGCCTCGCCGCGGTCTCCTCGGTCCTGGACCAGGCCGCCTCCAGTGCCACGAACATCCTGGTGCTGGTGCTGGCCGCCCGGCTGTCGTCGGCGTCGGGGTTCGCCGCCTTCTCGATGGTCTACGTGGCCTTCAGCGTGCTGCTGGGGCTCAACATGGCCTACGTCGGCCAGACCGTGGTGCTGGAGAAGGGCGAGGGGCTGGGGCGGGTGTGCCGCTCCTCCGTGCTGTTCACGGCCGCCGCGTCCGCCGCGGCCGGGCTCGTACTGGCCGCGGCGGGCCTCGCGGTGCCCGGGGACGCCGGGTGGGCGCTGCTCGCGCTGGGCCTCGTACTGCCGCCGGTCCTCGTGCAGGACGGGCTGCGCTACTGCTTCTCCGCCCTGCGGGTGCCCGAGCGGGCGCTGGCCGCGGACGCGCTGCGGCTGGTGTGCGTGGTCGCGGCGCTGGCCGTACAGCCGCGGGGAGTGTCGGCCGGCCGGCTGGTCCTGGTGTGGGGGCTGTCCGCGCTGCCGGCGCTGGCGGTGGGGGTGTGGCTGCTGCGGCCGTTCGTCCGCGGGGTGCGCGCCGACCTGCGGCCCTATCTGCGGCGCGGGCACCTGGGGCGCCGGTTCGTGGTCGAGTTCGCCGTGGGCAACGGCGCCAGCCAGCTCGCGGTGCTCGGGCTCGGGGCGTTCGCGACGCCGCTCGCCGTCGGTGCGCTGCGCGGCGCGAGCACCCTCTTCGGCCCGCTGAACGTCCTGTTCAACTCTGCGAACGCCTTCGGGCCGCCGGTGGTCGGCCGGGCCTCCGGCAAGCGGGGCGTGGTCCGGCTGACCCTGCTGACGGGTGCCGTCCTCGCGGTCCTGGGCGGGGGCTGGGCGGCGGTGCTGTACGCGCTGCCCGACCGGCTGGGCCGGCAGCTTCTCGGCGACACCTGGACGGCGGCCGCCGGGCTGCTGCCCGCCACGGGCGCGCAGTACGCGGTCATGGGCCTGGGCACCTGCGCCCTGCTCACGCTGCGCGTGCTCGAACCGAAGGCCACCCTCTCGCTCCAGGTGCTGTTCTCGCTGCTGTCGGTGGCCCTGCTGCTGGCCGGGTACGCCGGGTGGGGCGTCATGGGCGCCGCCTGGGGGCTGGCCCTGGGCTCCGCCGCGAAGGCCGCCGCGGGGTGGCTGCGGGTGGCCCGGCTGAAGGTTCCGGCGGAGGTCGCGGCCGCCGCCTGAGGTGCACGGGAGCGGGCCCGGGACGGTGGTCGTCCCGGGCCCGCGGTGTGTCCGGATCAGGAGTGCCGGATCAGTTGTAGGTGCCGGTGATGGAGACGCCGGTGCGGGTGCCGGGGACGCCCGTCAGGTCGACCGGGGCGGCCGGGCTCCAGGTGCCGTTCACGGCGCGGATGGTGTGCAGGACCCGACCGTCGGTGGTCACGAAGGCCGCCTGCAGCTCGTTGTTCACCTGCGCCGCCGCCACGTCCGTGACCGTCACGCTCGAAGGAACCACCGCGGAGAGGTCGTTCAGGACCCACTGGCCGCTCGCGAAGCGGGCCCCGTGGTAGCGCTTGGCGCCGCCCTCGGTGGTCACCACCAGCTGCAGGTCACCGCCGGTGCCGGCCACCGCGACCTCGTCGACGCCGGTCACGCCCGTCTCGGCGGAGGCGTTCCCCCAGTTCGTCCAAGTGCCGTCCGCGTGCCGGACGGTGTGGAAGAGCGACCCGCCGGAGACCGCGACCACCTGCGTGTCGGTGCCCGTCTGGGACAGCGCCACCTTCGTCACCGGCGCCCCGCCCGGGTTGCCGACCGCGCCGAACGGCGCCCACGTCCCGTTGGCGTACCGGACCGTGTGGTAGACCTTCCCGTCCGCCACGACGACGACCTGCACGTCGGTGCCGGAGGAGACCGCCGCCACCTGCGTGATGTTGCCGAGCTGGCCGGCCTCGGCGTGGACGTCGCCGAAGCCCGCCCAGTTCCCGTCCGCCAGCCGGACGGTGTGGTACAGCTTGCCCTCGTTGTTGACCGCGAAGACGTGCGTGGTGCCGTTGATGCCCGCCTCGGCGGTGGTGCGCACCCCGCCCGGAACCTCGCCGGCCACGTCCTGCACGTCGCCGAAGCCGGTCCAGGTCCGGTCCGCCTTGCGGATCGCGTGGTAGATGCCGCCGCCGGACTCGACCGCGACCTGCGCCCGCCACTGGCCCGTCGGGGCCGGCGGGGTGGTGTTCGGGGGCGGGGTGCCGGGGACGCCGACCGGGGAGACGAAGGCGAGGGCCCGGCCCGCGCCCGGGTTGACGTACGTACGCCAGTTGAACCAGCCCTTGGCGGAGACCTTGTGGCTCTCGTTGCCGCCGACGGTCTGGATCTGCGAGCCGTCGGAGGAGACCGCGACCACGAGGCTGACGTGGTTGGCCTCGCCGCTGACCGAGCCGTCGTCGTCCCACAGGACGGCGTCGCCCACCTGGGGGCCGCTGGTGTGGAGGGTGCCGTTGCGCTGGCCGTAGCTGTAGAAGGAGGCGGCGGCCGCGTTGAGGCCGGAGGTGTTGGCGCCGGCCTGCTTCCAGACCCAGCGGGAGAACTCGGCGCACCAGGCGCTCGGGTAGACGCAGCCGTAGTACGGGGTGCAGTCGTTGCCGACCTGCGAGCGGGCTATGTCGGCGACCGAGGGGGCGTCCGCCGCGGCGGGTGCCGCGGAGGCCATTCCCAGTACGGGGGCGAGGACTGCGGTGGCGAGCAGGAAGGAGCGGACGCGGGCCGACTTCTGGGTCTTGAACATGGCGTGGGTGTCCTTGGGGGAAGTGCGGAAGAGGAAGGGGGGCGGGGCGTCGGCGCCGCGTCAGTTGTAGGTGCCGGTGATGGAGACGCCGGTGCGGGTGCCGGGGACGCCCGTCAGGTCGACCGGGGCGGCCGGGCTCCAGGTGCCGTTCACGGCGCGGATGGTGTGCAGGACCCGGCCGTCGGTGGTCACGAAGGCCGCCTGCAGCTCGTTGTTCACCTGCGCCGCCGCCACGTCCGTCACGGTCACGCCGGCGGGGACGACGGAGGACAGGTCGTTCAGGACCCACTGGCCGCTCGCGAAGCGGGCCCCGTGGTAGCGCTTGGCGCCGCCCTCGGTGGTCACCACCAGCTGCAGGTCACCGCCGGTGCCGGCCACCGCGACCTCGTCGATGCCGCTCACGCCCGTCTCGGCGGAGGCGTTGCCCCAGTTGGTCCAGGTGCCGTCGGCGTGCCGGACGGTGTGGAAGAGGGACCCGCCGGACACCGCGACCACCTGCGTGTCGGTGCCCGTCTGGGACAGCGCCACCTTGGTCACCGGCGCCCCGCCCGGGTTGCCGACGGCCCCGAACGGCGCCCACGTCCCGTTGGCCCGGCGGACCGTGTGGTAGACCTTCCCGTCCGCCACCACCACGACCTGCACCTCGGTGCCCGAGGAGACCGCCGCCACCTGCGTGATGTTGGCGAGCTGGCCGGCCTCGCCGGCCACGTCGCCGAAGTCGGACCAGGAGCGGTCGGTGAAGCGGATGGAGTGGAAGAGCTTGCCCTCGTTGGTCACGGCGAGGACGTGCGTGTCGCCGTTGATGCCCGCCTCGGCGGTGGTGCGCACCCCGCCCGGGACCGCGCCGGTGACGCCCTGGACGTCGCCGAAGCCGGTCCAGGTCCGGTCGGCGTTGCGGACCGCGTGGTAGAGCCCGCCGCCGGACTCGACCGCGACCTGCGCCCGCCACTGGCCGGTCGGGGCCGGCGGGGTGGTGGTGTCGGAGCAGTTGCGGCTGGTCAGCGTAGAGCCCATCTGGAAGGGCTCGCCGTCGAAGACGGACTGCTTGACGGTGCCGTTGTAGCGCTGCTCGTAGTGCAGGTGGGCGCCGGAGGAGTTGCCGGTGTTGCCGACGATGCCGATCTTCTGGCCGCGTACGACGCGGGTTCCGGCGCTGACGTCGTAGCCGTTGAGGTGGGCGTACAGGCTGGTCGAGCCGTTGCCGTGGTCGATGACCACGTACTTGCCGTAACTGCGGTACGAGCCGTCGGGGTTGGTGAGGGTGGTGGCGGTGCTGACGACGCCGTCGGCGCTGGCGAGCACGGGCTGGTTGGCCGTGGTGCCGCCGTGCGTCCAGTCGATGGACTGCACCGACGGGCTGTGGCCGCTGTACGTCTTGCCCAGCCAGGCCTGGTTGCAGCTGAAGGGCATCTGGTAGGCGGGCCCCGCGGCGTAGGACGGGGAGGCGGCGAAGGCGACCAGGCCGGAGGCGGCGAGGGCGATACCGGTGGCGGAGGTCAGCGCACGACGGGTGAAGGTGGACATGACGGGGCTCCTGGGTTCTGTCGGGGGGTGTCGCGGGTGTCGTGCGCTGGTCAGTTGAAGGTGGCGGTGATGGACACGCCGGTGTGGTCGCCGGTGACGCCGGTCAGGTCCATGGGGGCGGCGCCCGTCCAGGTCCCGTCGGTGCGGCGGAGGGTGTGCAGGACGCGGCCGTCGGTGGTGACGAAGGCGGCCTGGAGTTCGTTGTCGACGGCGGCGGCCGCGACGTCGGTGACCGTCACGCTCGAAGGAACCACCGCGGAGAGGTCGTTCAGGACCCACTGGCCGCTGGCGAAGCGGGCCCCGTGGTAGCGCTTGGCGCCGCCCTCGGTGGTCACCACCAGCTGCAGGTCACCGCCGGTGCCGGCCACCGCGACCTCGTCGATGCCGCTCACGCCCGTCTCGGCGGAGGCGTTCCCCCAGTTCGTCCAGGTGCCGTCCGCGTGCCGGACCGTGTGGAAGAGCGACCCGCCGGACACCGCGACCACCTGGGTGTCGGTGCCCGTCTGGGAGAGCGCCACCTTCGTCACCGGCGCCCCGCCCGGGTTGCCGACCGCGCCGAACGGCGCCCACGTCCCGTTGGCCCGGCGGACCGTGTGGTAGACCTTCCCGTCCGCCACCACCACGACCTGGAGCTCGGTGCCCGACGAAACCGCCGCCACCTGCGTCACGTTGGGCAGGGCGCCCGCGACGGCGTGGACGTCCCCGAAGGTTCCCCAGGTGCGGTCCGCGTTGCGGATGGTGTGGTAGAGCCTGCCCTCGTTGCTCACGGCCAGGACGTGCGTGTCGCCGTTGATGCCCGCCTCGGCGGTGGTGCGCACGCCGCCCGGGACGGCGGTCGCCTGGCTGTCGACGTTCCCGAAGCGGGTCCAGGTGCCGTTGTCGAAGCGGGTGGCGTGGTAGATCCCGTTGCCGGAGCCGATCAGCACCTGCGCCTTCCAGGACTGGGCGGGGGCCGGCGGGGTCGGCGCGTCCGGGTAGGGGTCGGCGTGGTCGCTGCCGAGTCCGGCGAGCCGGCCGCAGCTCGGCCACGCGCCCGGACCCTGGCCGGCGAGGACCTTCTCGCCTATCAGGATCTGCTGCTTCTTGGTGGCCTGGTGGGCGTAGGCCGCGTATGCCGTGCCCCCGTAGGCCCGCCAGGTCGACGCCGAGAACTGCAGGCCGCCGTAGTAGCCGTTGCCGGTGTTGATGCTCCAGTTGCCGGAGCTCTCGCACTGGGCGACCTTGTCCCAGGTCGCCACGCTGGCGGCCGAGGCCGGGACCGCGGCCAGGGACAGGAGCACGGACGAGCTGACGGCAACGGTGGCGGTGACCGACGTGAGCGTGGCGAGTCGACGGCGAGCAGACATGACAATCCCCCACATTTCGGACGCGGATGGGCCAGGTGTGCGCAGTTGCGCGGACCTGTGGTGACGTGGCGCTCCAGGTGTGCGCCCCATCGGCGCCGGCCCGGTTCCCCCCTGGCGCCTCACTGCTGCGCCGTTGAGAGGATCATGTCTTCCGGGCCCGGGGGTGTTCCAGGGGTTCGGGGTGGCACGGAGGTGCCTGGCTCCATGCGGCCAGACCGGCCGCGGACCTGCGCCGCGTCAGCGCAGGGTGGCGGCCCTGTCCTGGCGGTACGTGGCCACGAGCGCGAGGCACAGCGCGGCGATCGCGACCCGGCCGGAGGCCTGGAGCAGCGGACCGCGCAGCAGGATGAAGGAGTACCCGGCGACCAGCGGGACCACCACGGAGATCAGGCTGCCCGGGGCGGAGCGGCGCGTGGCCCGCTTCGCGTAGCGGCGGTCGACGCGCGCGGCCGCGTACCCGATGCCCAGCATTCCGGCGCCCATGCCCAGCGGGCCGAAGTCCAGCCAGAGTTCGGCCCAGACGGGGGAGGAGAGGTTGGTGTTGACCGTGCCCATCCACTGGCCGACCATCACGCCCGTGTCGCGCGGCTTGCCCGGCCACACCGAGCGGGGCACCGCGAAGAAGACGGAACCGGCGAGCTGGCGCCCGTAGAAGTGGCCGGGTCCGGAGCGGGAGAAGGTGATGGTGTTGGCGAACATGCCGATCTGGTCGTAGTCCTTGAGCGCCATCGGCTCCAGGAACGAGGTCGTCTCGACGGGCTTGTAGTTCTTCTCGTCGTAGCGGAAGCGGTCCGCGAAGGGGAAGACGAGCAGGGCGACGACGACGGCCATCGACAGCGCCGTCCGGTACATGGCGGCGCTCACCGGGAAGACGGTGAACAGCAGCGCGAACAGGACGGTCAGGAACCAGTAGCGCGGGTTCGAGACGGGGTTGTTGACGATCAGGTTGAGCACCGCCAGCGCCGCCCAGGTGGCGATGACCGACACCTTGCGGCGGGCGAACTTCGAGGTGATCAGCCACCGGGTGTACAGCAGCAGCGCGAGCAGCGCGGGCACGGTGCCGAAGCCGCGCAGCAGGGCCTGCCCCGCCTGGCCGTCCCCGTTGGAGACGCCCGCCTCCTGGATGCCGGCGATGATCTCCTGGCGGCTGGAGAAGAAGACGGCGGGGCCGCCGAGTTTGACGATGAAGGCCGCGCTGCCCAGGAAGGCGAGGCCGGTCAGCAGCTGGAGCCTGCGCCGGTGGGCCATGACCGGCCGGGGTTCCTTCGGGGAGCCGCCCGCTCGGCCCGCGGGCCGGTGGCGGGCGAGCAGCACGCCGACGTCGAAGGCGGTGCAGCCCAGCAGGACCAGCCCGATGGCCAGGGTGAGGTCGGAGCGGGGGCCGACGACGGGGGTGGGGACCCGGCCGAGGACGGCCTGGGCGAGCGGGGCCACGCCCATGGCCATGTAGACGAAGAGCCAGAAGGAGCCCTGGAGCAGCTTGCGGCGGCTCGTGAGGATCATCGCGGAGAGCCGGGCGCCCGCGTACATGGTGAGCAGCAGCTGGAGCCAGTAGGCGGCGTCGCGTTGGCCGTCGCCGGGCTGGGCGGCGACGAAGAGGGGGAAGAAGACGGTGAAGCCGAGGGCGAGCGGCACGGACAGGGCCCGCGAGAGCAGGGTGCGGGGGGTGGTGACCCTCCCCCACCGGGACTCGTCCCCGGAGGGCGCCGGCACCGGCTCCACGGCGGGCTCGCGTATGTCCGTGGCCACTGCTGCCCCCACCCCCGTGCGTGATCAACGGGCAGTCTAGTCTGGGCGGTCGGCGCCCGGGGAGGCGCGCCCGGGGTGGACGACGAGGGGCTTCTGTTGCGCGATCTTCCTTCCTTCACGCTGGCCGGATACGACAAGGGGCGCGGGTTCCTGACGCAGGCTCTGTGGTTCGCCGTGCTGAACACCCTCTTCATGTCGTGGTTCTGCCCGGCCCGGTTGCGCGTGGCGCTGCTGCGGGCCTTCGGGGCGAAGGTCGGCGAGGGGGTGCTGATCCGGCACAGGGTGCGCGTGCTGTGGCCGTGGAAGCTGGAGGTCGGCGACCACGCGTGGATCGGCGAGGGCGCCTGGCTGCTCAACCTGGAGCCGGTGACGATCGGTTCGCACGTGTGCCTGTCGCAGGAGTCGTTGCTGTGCACGGGTTCGCACGACCACCGGGCCGCCGACTTCCGCTACCGCAACGCCCCGATCACCGTGGAGGACGGCGCGTGGGTGGCGGTACGGGCGACCGTGCTGGCGGGCGTGACCGTGGGCCGCTGCGCGGTGGCCGGCGCGGGCGCGGTGGTCCACAAGGACCTGCCCGAACTGACCCTGCAGACCCAGGACGGCCGCCGCCGCCCGGTGGAGGAGCCCAAGTGAAGGTCCTGCACGCCGTGACCCTGCACTCCCCCTCGCACGCCTTCGGCGGCCCGGTGCGGGTGGCCCTCAACCTGGCGAAGGGCCTGCGGGCGCGCGGTCACGAGGCGCGGCTCCTGGCGCTCGGCGAGGGCTTCGACCCGTGGCCGGCGTCGGTGGAGGGCGTCCCGGCGAAGCTGTTCCCGGCCCGCCGCCCGCTCCCCCTCGGCTTCAGCGGGATGACCTCGCCGGCCCTGCTGGCCTCGGCGTCCCGCCTGGTACGGGAGGCGGACGTGGTCCACGTCCACCTGGCCCGCGACCTGGTCACCCTCCCCCTCGCCCTGGCGGCCCTGCGCGCGGGCAAGCCCCTCGTCCTCCAGACCCACGGCATGGTCGACCCGAGCGAGAAGCTCCTCGCGAAGGTCCTGGACGCGGTGGCGGTACGCCGCCTGCTGCGCGGAGCGGACGCCGTGCTGTACCTGACCCCGCACGAGCGGGAGGGCCTGGACGCGGTGGCGGGCTCCCCGCCGCTCGCGCGGGCGGTGCGCCTGGTCAACGGCACCCCGTCCCAGGAGGAGCGCCCGCCCCTGGGCGGCCCGCCGCGCATCCTCTACTCGGCCCGCCTCCAGGCCCGCAAGCGCCCGGTGGACTTCGTGGACGCCGCCCCGGCGGTCCTGGCGGCCCACCCGGACGCGGAGTTCGTGGTGGCCGGCCCGGACGAGGGCGAGCTGGCGGCGGTCCGGGCCCGGATCACGGCCCTGGGCCTCGGCGACCGCTTCACGGTCCCCGGCGCCCTGTCGACGGCCGAGGTCCTCACCGAGCTCCGCCGCGCGCACGTCTACGTACTGCCCTCGGTGGACGAGCCGTTCCCCATGTCGGTCCTGGAGGCCCTCGCGGTGGGCGTCCCGCCGGTGGTCACCCACTCCAACGGCCTGGCCCGGGACATCGCGGCGGCGGGTGCGGGCCTGGCGGTCACCCCCGGCCCGGGCCCGGTGGCGGAGGCGGTCCTGACCCTGCTGGACCCCGCCGCGAACGCCGCGGCCTCCACGGCCGCCCGCGGACTCGCGGCGAGGTCCTTCGCCATGGACGCCGTACTGGACACCCTGCTGGGCGTCTACGAAGCCGCCGGCGGCCGCTGAGGGTCAGGCCTTGCCCTTGAGGGACGCCGCCAGCTGCTTCGCCAGCTTCGTGCCGCCCGCGAGGCCGCTGTCCTTGGCGCTGCTGGCCAGGACGGTCACCACCGAGGTGCCCACGCGGGCGGCCACCAGGGTGGTGCCGCCCTGCCAGGCGGTGCTGGTCTGGGTGATGGCCCAGGCGCCGTCGCCCACTCCCGGCAGGGGCTTCTCGCTGACCGTCACCTTGGCGTGGGTGTCGCCGTCCGTGTAGCTCGGGCAGGCCGTGGCGATCTTGCCCAGCGCGTCGAGCACGGTCGTGGCGGTCGTACCGCGGTAGACGTCGATCTCCTGGGCGAACTCCTCGGAGGAGTTCTTGTCCACGTACGCGTTCTGCGCGAAGGAGACTCCGGTGATGCCCGTGATCTCCGTCCAGGAGGTCGCGCCGAGCTTGGTGCAGTCGGGCGTGGGGACGTCGGCGGTGGCCGGCCGCTGGTAGGTCTCCCCGGTGTCGCGGGAGAGTTCGGGGTCGACGGTGAAGCCGGTCCTGAAGAAGGACGCGGGCGCGAGCGCGGCCTTGAGCTGGGTACCGGTCAGCAGGCCCTTGTTGGGGTCGGCGGAGGGTGCCGCGGCCTTGGGGGCGGCGGCCGGAGCGGCCTTCGGGGCGGTCTCGGGGGCCTTCGTGCCGGGGAAGGAGCAGGCGGTCAGCGCCAGCGGAAGCGCCGCGACGGTGAGCAGCCTCGCGGCGGGGGATATCTGACGCACGGTGTGACTCGACCTCGATGTTTCGCATGCAGGACGCACCGGATCGCCCGGTGCGCCGAAATGGGACTCGCGCATCCCATCGGGTCTCCCCCGGCACGGCAAGGGCCCGGCACATGCTTTGCCAGAGGATGGCAAACATTTACCGGAATACGCCCGTCCGCGCCCGGATCCTGCTACTCCGTCAGGCTACGCCGGGAGCCAGGCGTAGCAGCCCGTCGACGTGAAGCGGTCGGTGCCGGCGGGGACGGTGGCCGTGATCCTGTCGCCCGGCCCGGGCGGGGTCTCGGGTCCCGAGGCGAGGACGGAGCCGTCCTTCGACCTGGCCTCCCAGGTGCACGCGGTGCTCTGGGTGGCGGCCCGGTAGGTGCCGGGGGCCGGGGCGGTGCGGAGGCCGTCGGGGAATCCCTTCCGGGCCGCCTCCAGGACCGGCTTCTGCTCCGGGCAGAGGAAGGTGATCGCGTCCGCGGCGCCGGTGACCTCGCCGGCGACGATCGACGCGGCCGCCGCGTCCTTGTCCCGTTTGGCCGTGCGCTCCACCCGCTGGCAGGTCTCCTGCCCGGTCTGGAGGACGGCGGCCGGGTCCGTCTTCTCGGGGACGCGGCCGCTCAGGTACTTCTTCTCGTTCTCCTTGAAGCTGCCCGTCTTCGGGGTGAGCTTCGCGTCCGGGAGCACCGGCCCCGTCGGCTTCGCGTCCGGTGACGCCGGTGCGGCAGGCGCCGCCGCGGCGTCCGCCGGGTCGGGCGCCGCGGACGCGGCCGGCGGCTTCGGCGTGGCGGCGGCCCGGGCGGTGCCGGCCTCGGTGCCGTCCGGGGAACTGCAGCCGGTCAGCGTCAGGGCGGCGGCGAGCAGGACCGCGGCCGCCGCGGGGCGTCGGTACATCAGGTGGCTCCCGTACGTGGGGCGGAGTGCGGGGCCCGGCGCTTGCGTGCCGGGCCCCGCACTCCGTCGGGCGGTTACTTCTGGCCGAAGGTGAGGACCAGCTGCGGAGCGGCGTCCGCGGCGGTCGACTCCGAGGACCAGATCCACAGCGGGTCGGTGCCCGCGCCGGTCAGGCCGAGGCTGTAGCTGCTGCCCAGCACCGCGGAGACCGCGGCGGTGTCCAGTTCGACGTTCTGGACGGCCGAGCCGTCCGGCACGCCCGCGATGCTGCCGAGCGGGGTGGTGCCGAGGGCGGGCTTGGTCGTGAACGTCGTGGCGGTACCGCTCCAGGTGCCCGCGACCGGGACCACGGAGACGGTGTCGGCGGTGCCGGCTCCGCTCTGCGTGGAGGTCTTGAACTGGAGGGAGGCGGCCTTCAGGACCTGCCCGGCCGGGGCGGCCGGGAGGGTGAAGCGCAGGTAGGTCTCGTACGCCGAGGTGCCGCGCACCGCGAGCGAGGACGAGGTGCCGTAGACGGTGCCCGGGGCGCCCTGGTTGACGTAGGTGTCCTCGGACGCGGTGACCCTGGAGACCGTGTCGGCCGGCGCCTTGGCCAGGTCGAAGTGGGCCTTGACCTGGGCCTGGGTGAGCGCCGTCGGGTAGACGGCGGTCTCGTCGATCTGCCCGGCGAAGAAGTTGCTCGTCGGACGGTTCGGCCAGCTGGTGAGGCTGTCGCCGCCCACGTGCCAGAAGCCCGCGTACGGGGTGGAGTCGGTGGCGCTGTTGGTGCCCTTGTTCTGGCCGTCCACGTACAGGGTCATGCCGCCGGGGCCCTGCGTGCCGACGACGTGGTGCCACTTGTTGTCGTTGTACGTCTCGAAGAGGCCCGTGGTGATGGTGCGGGTGGTGCCGTTGTAGACGCCGAAGGCCAGCCGGCCGGTGTTGGTCATGTACAGCTGCTTGTCGAACGTGCTGCTGCTGTTGGCCGTGTTGTTGCCGAAGCCGATGAGCTTGCCGCCGCGGGTGGTGTTGGTCTTGAACCACGTCTCGACGGTGAAGGAGGCGCCCACGCTCTGCCGGTGGTCGCTGTACACCTGCTGGCTGGAGCCGTTGAAGCCCATGGCCGTGCTGGTGCCGGTGACGGCGCCGGGGCTCTGGCGCAGCGCCGGGGCGCCCACCTGGACGCCGCCGGTGTTGCCGCCGGCGGAGGAGTCCGCGACGTACGGGCTGACGGTGTCGTCGTAGCGCCAGTACAGGTTGGCGCCGTCGGCGCGGACCCGGTCCGGGTAGGCCTGCACGGAGGCCGGGACGGTGACGGAGGCGGTCGCCGACAGGGCGCTGGTGTTGCCGGCGCCGTCGGTGGCGGTCACCCGGTAGGAGTAGGACTGGCCGGCCTTGACGGTGGTGTCGTTCCAGGAGGCCTGCGGCCGCTCGAACTCCAGGGAGTCCGCGGTCACGGTGGCGACCGGGGTCGCCGAGCCGTTGCGGTAGATCCGGTACGTCAGCCTGCTGTCGTCCTGGTCGTAGCTGGTGCGCCAGCGGACCTGGGCCTCGCCGGGCTTGACGCTGGCGGCGCTGGCGACGGGCGTGGTCGGCGCACCGACGTCACCGGTGTTGGCGAAGCGGGTCAGGCCCTGCTGGGGCTGGCCGTTGATGAGGGTGAACTCACCGCCCGCCCAGAGGTACTTGACGCCGTCCTTCTCCGCGACGGACATGACGCGCGGGCCGATGCCCTCGCCGATGCCGTCGTTGGCGGTGGGGTGCCAGCCGAGCTTGCGCGGGCCGCGCACGAAGCCGTCGACGGGCGCGGGGGCGGCGCCGGTGTGGTCGGTGGGCTGGGCGAGGAAGAAGTTCCGCTTGCCGTCGGGGAACTCCAGCTCGCTGGAGCAGTCGTGTGCGTGCGAGGAGCTGTAGAGCACGCTGTCGTAGGGCAGCACGTACTGGGTCGCGCCGAGGCAGCGGTCGCGCCACTTCTCGCTGAAGTCCGTCTTCAGGCCGATGCGGCCGTCGAAGACACCGCCGCCGGAGCCCTCGTTGGCGGTGTAGTAGCCCGTCGCGTCGGCCGAGATGTGCTTGACGACCGAGTTGGAGGGGATGTTCGAGTACGTCTTGGCGACCGCGCCCGTGGTGGCGCTGACGACCGCGAGGGCGTGCGTGTTGGTGCCGTTGACCGCGAAGAAGTCACCGCCGAGCAGGACGTTCTTGCCGTCGTTGCTGACCTTGACGGCCCGGCCGGGCTCGTCCGCGTTGGCGGTCCAGGGCTTGAGGGCGCCGGAGGCCGCGTCGACCGCGGCGAACCGCTCGCGGGTCTGGCCCTCGACGGCGCCGAAGTCGCCGGCGACGTACAGGGTGTCGTCGCTGACGTCGAGCGCCCGCACGGTGGCGGGTACGCCGGGGTGGAAGGCGGCCTTGGGGGTGCAGGTCTCGATGTCGATCGCCGCGAGGCTGGAGACCGGGGTGCCGTTGACGGCGCCGAAGTAGCCGCCCGCGTACAGGGTCTTCTTGTCCTTGGAGACGGCCAGCGCCCGGACGGTCGCACTGCCGTCGCCGACGGTGAAGGCCAGCTTGCAGGAGGTGGGGTTGCCCGTCGCGGCGTCCAGCGCCACGAAGTTGACCGCTTCCTGCTCGGCGCCGCCGACCGCGTCGGGCGGGCGGACCGCCGAGAAGGTGCCGCCCGCGAAGACGGTGCCGTTCGCCTGTTCCATGGCGAAGACGACGCCGTTCGGCTGCCAGGTGGGCAGCTCGTCGGCGGTGAACGCCACCGGCGGCGTGACGGCGGACGCCTCGGGCGTCAGCACCAGGCCGAGGCCCGTGCCGGCACCGGCCAGTGACAGTGCGAGGGCAGCACTCAGCCCTCTGGATCTACGCATGAGCCCCCCAGGGCTTTTGGCCCGGCTTGATGGCTGGAAATATCCGAACAGCCGCATGGACTGGCGCAGACCAGAACCGCATACGGCGGATGCGCACCCGGTCGTCGAGTTGACCGGGACACGGCAAATCGTAGGCGAAGCCGGAGCCTAGCGGTCGATCCGGACGGTGGCGCCTGCCAGTTGGTCCTCGACCTGCCGGACATCGGCGTCCACCATGATCTGCGCCAGCTCGGGCGCCAGGACCGTCGGCTTCCAGCCAAGGATCTCCCGCGCCTTGGAAGCGTCGCCGATGAGGGCGTCCACCTCGCTGGGGCGCTCGTACTTGGGGTCGTAGCGGACGTGGTCGCTCCAGTCGAGGCCCGCGTGCGCGAAGGAGGACTCGACGAAGTCCCTCACGGTGGCGGCGACTCCGGTGGCGACCACGTAGTCCGACGGCTCGTCCTGCTGGAGCATGCGCCACATCGCGTCGACGTACTCGGGGGCGTAGCCCCAGTCGCGGACGGCGTCGAGGTTGCCGAGGTAGAGGTGGTCCTGCAGGCCGGCCTTGATGCGGGCGACGGCGCGGGTGATCTTCCGGGTCACGAAGGTCTCGCCGCGGCGGGGCGACTCGTGGTTGAAGAGGATCCCGTTGACGGCGAACATGCCGTACGCCTCGCGGTAGTTGACCGTGGTCCAGTACGCGAAGACCTTGGCCCCGCCGTACGGGCTGCGCGGGTGGAAGGGGGTGTCCTCGTTCTGCGGGGGCGGGGTGGAGCCGTACATCTCGGAGGACGAGGCCTGGTAGATGCGGGTGTCGACGCCGCTGGCCCGGATGGCCTCCAGCAGCCGCAGCGCACCGAGTCCGGTCACGTCGCCCGTGTAGAGGGGGGCGTCGAAGGAGACGCGGACGTGGGACTGGGCGCCGAGGTTGTAGACCTCGTCGGGGCGTATGTCGCGCAGCAGGTTCACCAGGGCGACGCCGTCGGAGAGGTCGGCGTGGTGCAGGACGAAGGAACGATTCGCCGTCTGCGGGTCCTGGTAAATGTGGTCGATCCGCTCCGTGTTGAAGCTGGAGGACCGCCGCACGAGCCCGTGCACCGTGTAGCCCTTGGAGAGCAGGAGCTCTGCGAGGTACGAGCCGTCCTGTCCGGTGACGCCGGTGATCAGTGCGGTCTTGCCCATGTGGGGTCCCCCTGTGGTCCGTTGCTGTTCTGAGGTGCTCCGGCCTCTGGTTCGGCCGGCCTCTTCTTTTCCGCCCCCGGCCCCGCCCGCAGGGCCCCCCGACGGCCCTGCGGCATTCCGGCAGGCAGCGGGCCAGGCCCGCCCGTCCCTGGTCCGGGACTGGATGCGTACCGTACACGCCCACTCCGGTCCCGCCCTACGGACCGGCCTGGCCGCGCAGTGCAGCCCCGCCGCTCCATCCAGCCTCACCGCTCCATCCAGCCCCACCGCTCCATCCAGCCCCGCCGGCGTTTGAGGCGCGGGGGTCCGGGGGCAGAGCCCCCGGCAACGGCGCCGCACGCCCACGACGGCTCCCGGGGGCCAACCCGGCGGTCCGGACGCCGAGTCCGGTCCCCCGAAACCCGCGGCCAGCGGACTGGCATCATCGGCGGTATGACAAGCACCCCGCCCCTCCTCCCCCCGCACGCCCGCGTCTTCGTCGCCGGACACCGCGGCCTCGTGGGGTCCGCGGTCGCGCGCCGCCTCACCGCCGACGGCCACGAGGTGCTCACGCGCGGCCGCGCCGACCTCGACCTGCGCGACGCCGCCGCGACGGAGGCGTACCTGCGCGACGTCCGCCCGGACGCGGTCGTGCTGGCCGCCGCGAAGGTCGGCGGGATCATGGCGAACAGCACGTACCCGGTGCAGTTCCTGGAGGACAACCTCAGGATCCAGCTCAGCGTCATCGCCGGCGCGCACGCGGCCGGCGCGGGCCGGCTGCTGTTCCTCGGCTCCTCCTGCATCTACCCGAAGCTGGCCCCGCAGCCGATCACCGAGGACGCCCTGCTGACGGGCCCGCTGGAGCCCACCAACGAGGCCTACGCCCTCGCGAAGATCGCCGGCATCGTGCAGGTGCAGTCGTACCGCAAGCAGTACGGGGCCTCGTTCGTCTCGGCCATGCCCACGAACCTCTACGGACCGGGCGACAACTTCGACCTCCAGTCCTCGCACGTGCTGCCGGCGCTGATCCGCCGCTTCCACGAGGCGGCCGCGGAGGGGCGCGACGAGGTCGTCCTCTGGGGCAGCGGCACCCCGCGCCGGGAGTTCCTGCACGTGGACGACCTGGCGGCGGCCTGCGCGGTGCTGCTGGAGAGCTACGACGGCGACGAGCCCGTCAACATCGGCTGCGGCGAGGACCTCACCATCAAGGAGCTGGCCGAGACGGTCGCCGAGGTCACCGGCTTCGGGGGCCGCCTGGCCTGGGACACCTCCAAGCCGGACGGGACCCCGCGCAAGCTGCTCGACGTGTCCCGTCTGACCTCGCTGGGCTGGAAGCCGGGCATCGCCCTGCGGGACGGCATCGACGCCACCTACCGCTGGTGGCTCGGCCAGGGCTGACGTCACCGCACGTCCCCTCAGTACGCTCCGCGGCCGTCGACCACGGCGCGGAGCGTACGGCCCATCACGTCGACATCGCTGGTGAAGGACCAGTTGTCCACGTACTGCAGATCGAGCTGAATCGTTTCGTCCCAGGACAGGTCCGACCGCCCGCTGATCTGCCACAGGCCGGTCATCCCGGGCCGTACGGTGAGCCGGCGCAGCTCGACCTCGTCGTACTCCGCCACCTCCTCGGGCAGCGGCGGACGGGGGCCGACCAGCGACATGCTGCCCGTCAGGACGTTGACGAGCTGCGGCAGTTCGTCCAGTGAGGTGCGGCGCAGCAGCCGGCCGACCCGGGTCACCCGGGGGTCGCGGCGCATCTTGAACATCAGGCCGTCGTTCTCGTTGGCCCCGGCCAGCCCGGCCTTGAGGCGGTCGGCGTCCGTCACCATCGTGCGGAACTTCCACATGACGAAGGGCACCCCGTCGCGGCCGACGCGCCGCTGGCTGTAGAAGGCGGGCCCCTTCGAGCCGAGCCGGATGGCCAGGACGAGCCCGAGGAACAGCGGCGACAGCAGCAGCAGCCCGACGGCCGCCCCCACCCGGTCGAGCACCGCCTTGAGCAGGGGCTGCACCCCCCGCCGTACGGGAGGCGCGACCCGCAGCACGGCGAGCCCGCCCGCCGACAGGGTCTCCAGCCGCTTGACGGACACCTCCACCAGGCCGGGGAAGACGGCGAGTTCGAGGCCCTCGTCGTGCAGGGCCCAGGCCACCCGCCGCAGCCGCTCCCCCGCGAACCGCGCCCCGGGCGCCACCAGCACCAGGTCGGCGTGGTGGCGGCGGACGGCGCGCAGCACGGCGGACGCGTCCCGGTTCGGCGCCTTGGGCATCGAGGCGTCCAGCCTGGCGGCGACGGGCATCCCGCCGGCGAGGGGGCCCCCGCCGACCGGGACGAGGCCGACGGCGACGTACGGGTGGTCGGTGCGCGCGGCGAGGTGCGCGATGACGTGCTCGGCGGCGGCGGGCTCGCCGACCACCAGGACCCGGCTGACGGCCTGCACCTCGCGGCGGGCCGCGGACAGGTGGCGGTACGTCAGTTTGTGGCAGGCGACGGTGACGAGGAGTGCGGGCAGCAGTGCGCCGAGGGCGGCGAGGCGGGGGGTCTCCTCGGCCGTCACCACGCGGGCGACGGCCAGGACACCGATCAGAATCAGCCAGTCGTGCAGTACGGGGAGCACTCCGCGGGACTCTCCGAGCACCCGGCCGGCGTACCGTCGGCGCAAGGCCTGCACCCCGGTCCAGGCGAGGGCCGCGCCGAGTGCGCAGTGCAGGGGCCTGGCCTGTCCGGCGGCGTCGAAGACCAGGCCGACGGGCACGGCGGCGCCGACAAGGTCGGCCGTGACGGCCACGGGCAGGTACCACCGCGCCTTGTCTCCGAGGCGTCGCACCGGGGCCGCCTCCGGTCCGTGGGGCCCGGCCGCCCCGGAGGCCTCTCTTTGCTCAGGAAAACGGACATGCCTCATGGTCCCCCCTGGCACGTGGTCTGTTTCGGTGCCGCCTGTCCACTGCTTCCCCTGACAGCGAACACATGTCGCACCGGGAAACAGTACGACAAACACCCGTACGGTAAATGCCGTTCGGGTGAACGAGACCCCTTGTTGCCCAAGTGTTAACAGCCGGTAGCAACCGTTCCAGCCGCGGGCGGGACCGCTCCCACACGAAGGTGAATGGTTCGGATACCGGATACGTCTCTTCGGACAACGAACTGTTTCCGGCCAACCTTTTGATGTGGCCCTGACATCGCGGCCAACAGCTGGCACTCTTCGATCCGTTCATCGCACCAGCCCTGATCTGCCCGGAGGCCCACCCAGCCATCCGGAACCCCCCTTGCAGAAGGAGTCTGCGTTGAGTCCCACCCCCCAGCGGCGTGCCACCGCGGCCGGCGCCCTCGTAGCCGCGGCCGCCCTGATCGCCGTAGGCATGCAGGCCGGCACCGCCACCGCCGCCGCCGACGCCACCGCGTCGCAGGCCCGCACCGCCGCCCAGCCCAACCCGGGCGCGGCGGCCGCCAAACTCAGCGCTTCGGAGCGTGCGACGCTCCTCGCCGAGGCCAACTCGACCACCGCCCAGGCCGCCAAGTCGCTCGGCCTCGGTGGCGGCGAGAAGCTGATAGTCCGCGATGTGGTCAAGGACGCGGACGGCACCACGCACACCACGTACGAGCGGACCTACGACGGTCTGCCCGTGCTCGGCGGTGACCTCACCGTCCACGCCAAGGACGGCGTCACCAAGAGCGTGACCAAGGCGACCCAGCACGAGATCAAGGTCTCGGACACCAACGCCACCGTCACCCCGTCCGCCGCCGAGGGCCAGGCCGTTTCGGCTGCGAACGCCGAGGGCTCCAAGCAGACCAAGGCCGACAAGGGCGCCCGCAAGGTGATCTGGGCCGCGGAAGGCGTCCCGGTCCTCGCCTTCGAGACCGTCGTCGGCGGCCTCCAGGACGACGGCACCCCGAGCCAGCTGCACGTGATCACCAACGCCAAGACCGGCGCGAAGATCGCCCAGTGGCAGGGCGTCCAGACCGGCACCGGCAACACCATGTACAGCGGCCAGGTCACCCTCGGCTCCTCGCAGTCGGGCAGCAACTGGACGCTGACCGACGCCGGCCGCGGCAACCACAAGACCTACAACCTCAACGGCGGCAGCTCCGGCACCGGCACCCTGTTCTCGGGTCCGGACGACATCTGGGGCAACGGCCTGGCCTCCAACAAGGAGACGGCCGCCGCGGACGCCCACTACGGCGCCCAGGTCACGTGGGACTACTACAAGAACGTCCACGGCCGCAACGGCCTGCGCAACGACGGCGTGGCCCCGTACACCCGGGTCCACTACGGCAACGCGTACGTCAACGCCTTCTGGGACGACTCCTGCTTCTGCATGACCTACGGCGACGGCGAGGGCAACAACAAGCCCCTCACCTCGACCGACGTGGCCGCGCACGAGATGACCCACGGCCTCACCTCGGTCACCGGCAACATGACCTACAGCGGTGAGTCCGGCGGTCTGAACGAGGCCACCTCCGACATCATGGCGGCGGCGGTCGAGTTCTACGCCGCCAACCCGCAGGACGTCGGCGACTACCTGGTCGGCGAGAAGATCGACATCAACGGCGACGGCACCCCGCTGCGCTACATGGACAAGCCGAGCAAGGACGGCGGCTCCAAGGACGCCTGGTACTCGGGCCTCGGCGGCATCGACGTCCACTACTCCTCGGGTCCGGCGAACCACTGGTTCTACCTGGCCTCCGAGGGCTCCGGCGCCAAGGTCATCAACGGCGTGAGCTACGACTCGCCGACCTCCGACGGCCTGCCCGTCACCGCGATCGGCCGTGACGCCGCCGCGAAGATCTGGTTCCGCGCGCTGACGGTGGGCTACTTCAAGTCCAACACCAACTACGCCGACGCCCGCGTCCAGACGCTGAAGGCCGCCGCCGACCTGTACGGCCAGGGTTCGGCCACGTACAACAACGTCGCCAACGCCTGGGCCGCCATCAACGTCGGCCCGCGCATCAACGACGGCGTGACGGTCACCGCGATCGCCAACCAGACCACCCAGATCAACACCGCGGTGAGCCTCCAGGTCCAGGCGACCAGCACCAACCCGGGCGCGCTGACCTACTCGGCCACCGGCCTGCCGGCCGGCCTGTCGATCAACTCCTCGACCGGTCTGATCTCCGGTACGGCGACCACCGCGGCCACGTCCAACGTGACCGTCACGGTGACCGACTCCGCCTCGAAGACGGGCACGGCGTCCTTCACCTGGACCGTCGGCACCGCGCAGCAGAACGTCTTCGAGAACACGAACGACTACGCGATCGCCGACAACGCCACCGTCGAGTCCCCGATCACGGTGACCCGCACCGGCAACGCGCCGAGCACCCTCAAGGTGGACGTCAACATCGTCCACACCTACATCGGTGACCTGAAGGTCGACCTGGTCGCGCCCGACGGCTCCGTCTACAACCTGCACAACCGTTCCGGCGGCAGTGCGGACAACATCGTCAAGAGCTACACGGTGAACGCCTCCTCCGAGGTCGCCCAGGGCGTCTGGAAGCTCCGGGTCAACGACAACGCGAGCCTGGACACCGGCAAGATCGACAGCTGGAAGCTCACCTTCTGATCCCCTCGGGGCAGGAAGTGAACCACCGCTGAACCGCTGAAACCACGGGGCCGCCCGGGAGGAAACCTCCCCGGGCGGCCCTGTCCCATGCGGCGGGACGGTCCGTCAGCCGATGGAACGGAAGACATCGTTCATGTAGTCCCCCGGGGTCATCGCGCGGCCCTGGCCGGGGCGGACCATGCTGCGGTCATCGTCGTCCCAGTCGTCGTCACGGCCACCGTGGTGGCCGCCGTGGTGGCCGTCCGGCTTGAAGAACACCGAACGGACGTTCAGGTCGTGTGCGCGCTCGCCCGGCCGCAGCGTCTCCTGGGCCTCGCCCCCGCAGCTGTCGCCCCGGAAGACCAGGGCGAGGGACTCCGTGTCGTTCTCCACCCAGAAGGCGGGCCGGTTCCGCGAGGTGCCGGTCAGCCGGTAGCAGGTGTCGTTGTCGGCGGGCTCGATCGTCCTGCGGCGCGTGTCCCCGTCGTCGGCGAACCGGTAGTGGAACTCGCCCAGGGAGTGGTGGTACGGGTCGTGGCCGGTGGCCAGGGACGGGCCGGCTGCCGGGAGGACGAGGGTGAAGGAGGCGAGGAGCGCGGCCGCGGCGGTGGAGCGAAGACGCATGTGAGGGTCCGTTTCTCGGGGGGCATGGGGACCGGGTCCGGTGGACGTCCGCGGGCAGCCTAGGAGCGGACGGGCCACCGGCAGCCCCGCCATGCACAGCGCGTTCGAAGGTTCACCCTCCCGGGGGCGGCTCAGGCGGAGGTCCGTCCGGACGCGGGAGCGGCGGCCGGAGCACCCGCCGGAGCGGTCGCCGGGGCTCCGCCCTGCGCCGGGACCGGAGCCCCGGCGGCCGGGCGGCGGACCAGCAGCGCCACCGCCAGCGCGCCGGCCAGGCCCATCGCCCCCGAGACCAGGAAGGTGTCCCGCAGCCCGCTCGCGAAGGCCGCGTCGACCCACTCCCGCGCCCCCGGCGCCGCCAGCAGCCGCCCCGCCCCTCCGGAGGCGAGGGCGTCGGCGAGTTCCCGGGGCCGCCCGCCGAGCCCGTCCGCCAGCCCGGCGTGGAACACCGCGCCCAGCACCGCGATCCCCAGCGCGGTGCCCAGCTGCCGCGCGGTGTTCAGCACGCCGCCGGCCATGCCCGCCCGGGCCGGGGCCACCGCGCCCATGGCGGTGGCCGCCAGCGCCGGGGTCGCCATGCCCACGCCGACGCCGGTGAGCAGCAGCCCGGGGGCGAGGGCGGTCCAGCCGTCGCCCGCGTCCAGCATCCAGGCCTGGAGCAGCGCGCCCGCCCCGATCAGCAGCAGCCCGCCGCCGATGGTCAGCCGGGGCGACGCCCCGTGCAGCAGCCGCCCGGCCAGAGCCGCGACGACGAAGCCGGCGAGGCTCATCGGGAGCAGCACCAGGCCGCCGCCCACCGGGCTCATCCCCTCGGCGGACTGGAGCCAGAGGGAGACGTACATCAGGTACGAGAACGCCGCGCCGGACAGCAGCAGCCCGGCGGCCATCACCGCCACGAAGACCGGGCTGCGGAAGAGCGACAGGTCCAGCATCGGGCGGGAGCCGCGCAGTTCGACGAGGACGAAGGCGGCGAAGGCGGCCGCGGCGAGGCCGAACAGCCCGAGGGTGGCGGCCGAGGTCCAGCCGTTCTCCCCGACCCGGATCAGGGCGTACGTCAGGGCCGCGGCCCCGACGGTGAAGGCGGCCATGCCGGGCAGGTCGAGCCCCCGCGCCCGCGGGTCACGGGACTCGGCCACCGCCTTCAGGGTCACCCAGACGGCCAGCGCGCAGACGGGCAGGTTGATGAAGAAGATCCAGCGCCAGCCGAAGTGCTCGGTCAGCAGCCCCCCGATGACCGGGCCGGCCGCGGCGGCGGCGCCGTTCACCGCACCCCACACGCCGAAGGCGACGCCCCGGTCGCGGCCCTGGTAGGCCGCGCTGAGCAGGGCCATGGTGGTGGCGAACATGGCCGCGCCGCCGACGCCCTGCACGGCGCGGAAGGCGATCAGCGCGGCCGGGCCGTCCGCGACCCCGCAGGCGAGGGAGGAGGCGGCGAAGAGCAGCAGCCCGCCGAGGTAGACGCGGCGGCGGCCGATCCGGTCCGCGAGTGAGCCCGCGCCGAGCAGCAGGGCGGCCAGGGCGAGGGCGTAGACGTCCATCACCCACTGGAGGCCGGCGAAATCGGTGCGCATGTCGGCGGCCATGTCCGGGAGGGCGACGGTCACGATCGTGACGTCGACCAGGAGCATGAACGCCCCGAGGCACACCGCCGTCAGCGGCAGCCACTTACGCATGGGGGGTCTCCTCGTGTCGGGGTGGGGCGGGGAGCGCCCCCGCGTGACCCCACGCTCGCAGCGGCCGCCCCGGAACCCCACCCGCAGACCTCCTCCTGCCGGATTTCCCTCACCGGTGGACCCGTCATGATGGAAACCATGAATGACGAGGAGCTGGACGGTCTCGACCGTTCCCTGATCCAGGCCCTGGTGATCGACGGCCGGGCGCCCTTCAGCCGGATCGCCGAGGTGCTGGACGTCTCCGACCAGACCGTCGTGCGCCGCTACCGGCGGCTGCGGAGCGCCGGGCTGATCCGCGTCGTCGGGCTGCCCGTGGGCAGCCGCGTCGGGCTGTTCGAGTCCTGGCTGCGGATCCAGTGCGCCCCCGACGCGGCGCTGCCGGTGGCCGAGGCGCTCGCCCGCCGCCCGGACATCGCCTGGGTGACCCTGAACTCCGGCGGCACGGAGATCCACTGCATGACCCGGGCCCGCACCCGCAGGGACCGCGACGCCCTGCTGCTGGACAAGCTGCCGCGCACCCGCCGGGTCACCGGCATCAGCGCCCACACCATCCTGCGGAAGTTCTTCGGCGGGCCCGAGGCGTGGGCGGGCGTCGACGAGCTGAGTCCCGACCAGATCGCGGCCCTGCAGCGCCCCCCGGCCGGGCCCGCGCCGGACCGGTACGTCCTCGACGCCGCGGAGTCGGCGCTGCTGGCGGTGCTGGGCCGGGACGGCCGCGCGGGGTATCCGGAGCTGGCGCGCGCCACCGGGCTGTCGGAGTCCACCGCCCGGCGCCGGCTGGAGCGGCTGCGGGACCTCGGGGCGCTCTTCTTCGACGTGGAGTTCGTGCCCGAGCTGTTCGGCTACGAGGCGGAGGCGACGCTGGTGCTGACCGTCCCGCCGGCCCGGCTGGCGGAGGTGGGCAGCGCCCTCGCCGGCCACCGCGAGGTGCCCTTCGCGGCGGCCGTGACCGGGGCGGCCTCGCTGATGGCGGTGGTGGTGTGCCGGGACACCGACGCCCTCTACACCTATCTGACCGAGAAGATCGGCGCGGTCGACGGGGTGGGCCAGGTCGAGGTGATCCCGGCCCTGCGCAGCGTGAAGCGGGCCGGGATGCTGGTCGAGGGCGGGCGGCTGGTGGATCCGCCGCCCGCCCCCTGAGCCCGTCCCGCACCCTGCCCGCGGCGGCGGGTCAGCGCAGCAGTACGCCGCCCAGCGCGTCGGTGTCCACCGGGGCCGCGACCAGGCCCAGTTCGGCCGGGGTCGCCAGCAGCGGGTGCGTCGGCAGGATCCGTACGGTGTAGCCGAAGGGCCCGGTCCGGTCGAGCGCGAGCGGGCCCTCGTACACCCAGCGCCCCTCCATGTCGGGTCCGGCGGCGGGCTTGAGCGGGAAGGCCCGCCCGTCCCGGATCACGTCCTGGGCGTCGACCCGCCCGGCGACGGCCTGCACCTCCACGTCCTCCGGCGCGAGGGCGTCCAGCGCGACCCGCACCCGCAGCGTGAGGGTGGCGCCCAGTTCGGCGGTCCCCCCGACGGGCGCGGCGGCCACGGCCTCCACGTGCTCGACGGCGACCCGCGGCCACGAGGCCCGGATCCGGCCCTTCCACCAGGCCAGTTCCTGCGCGGCGTCGGGGGTCAGGGCCCGGTGGGAGAGCGCGGCCGGGGCGTAGAGGCGTTCCACGTACTCCCGCACCATCCGCCCCGCGAGCACCTTCGGGCCCAGGGAGACCAGGGTGCGCCGGACCATCTCGATCCACCGCACGGGCAGCCCGGCCCGCCCGTCCCGGTCGTAGAAGCGGGGTGCGACCCGCTCCTCGATCAGCTCGTAGAGGGAGCCGGCCTCCAGGTCGTCGCGGCGGTCCTCGTCCGTGCCGAGCCCGTCGGCGGTGGGGATGGCCCAGCCGAAGTCGGGCTCGAACCACTCGTCCCACCAGCCGTCCAGCACCGACAGGTTGAGGCAGCCGTTGAGGGCGGCCTTCATCCCGCTGGTGCCGCAGGCCTCCAGCGGGCGGAGCGGGTTGTTCAGCCAGACGTCGCAGCCCGGGTAGAGCTTCTGCGCCATGGCCATGCCGTAGTCGGGCAGGAAGACGATGCGGTGGCGCACGCGCGGGTCGTCGGAGAAGCGGACCAGCTCCTGCACGAGCCGCTTGCCTCCGTCGTCGGCCGGGTGCGCCTTGCCGGCGACGACGATCTGCACCGGGCGGTCCGGGTCCAGCAGCAGCCGGCGCAGCCGCTCCGGGTCGCGCAGCATCAGGGTGAGCCGCTTGTACGAGGGCACGCGGCGGGCGAAGCCGATGGTCAGCACGTCCGGGTCGAGGACGCCGTCGACCCAGCCGAGTTCGGCGTCGGCGGCCCCGCGCTGCTTCCAGGAGGCGCGCAGCCGGTCGCGGACCTCCTGGACGAGCTGCTCGCGCAGGGTCCGGCGTACGTCCCAGACGTCCTGGTCGGTGATCTGCGCGACGGCGTCCCAGCGGGCGGAGGCGCCCACGGCGAGGGCGTCCTCGGTGCGTCCGGCCCCGATCTGGCGGGCGCCGAGCCGCATGACCTCGGGGGCGACCCAGGTCGGGGCGTGGACCCCGTTGGTCACGGAGGTGATGGGCACGTCGGCGGCGTCGAAGCCCGGCCAGAGCCCGGCGAACATGCCCCGGCTGACCGCTCCGTGGAGGGTGGAGACCCCGTTCGCCCGCTGGGCGAGGCGCAGGCCCATCACGGCCATGTTGAACACCCCGGGGTCGCCGCCCGGGTAGGACTCGGCGCCCAGTTCCAGGATCCGCTCGACCGGTACGCCGGGCAGTTCGCCGCCGTCGCCGAAGTGGCGGGCGACGAGGGAGCGCTCGAAGCGGTCGATGCCGGCGGGCACGGGGGTGTGCGTGGTGAACACGGTCCCGGCGCGCACGGCTTCGACGGCGGCGTCGAAGCCGAGGCCCTGCTCGACGTCGAGTTCCCTTATGCGTTCCAGTCCGAGGAAGCCGGCGTGTCCCTCGTTGGTGTGAAACACCTCGGGGTCGGCGTGGCCGGTGATCCGGCAGTACGCCCGTACGGCGCGGACGCCGCCGATGCCGAGGAGCATCTCCTGGAGGAGGCGGTGGTCGCTGCCGCCGCCGTAGAGCCGGTCGGTCACCTCGCGGGCGCCGGCGTCGTTGTCCTCGACGTCGGAGTCGAGCAGGAGCAGCGGCACCCGGCCGACGCGGGCCTGCCAGATGTGCGCGTGCAACGACCGCCCGCCGGGCAGGGTGAGCGTGACCCGGGCGGGGACGCCGTCCTCGTGCCGCAGCAGGGACAGGGGCAGCTCGTGGGGGTCGAGCACCGGGTAGTGCTCCTGCTGCCAGCCGTCTCGGGAGAGGGACTGGCGGAAGTAGCCGTGCCGGTAGAGCAGGCCGACGCCGACGACGGGGACGCCGAGGTCGCTGGCGGCCTTGAGGTGGTCCCCGGCGAGGATCCCGAGGCCGCCGGAGTACTGGGGCAGGGCTGCGGTGATGCCGAACTCGGGGGAGAAGTAGGCGATGGCGGCGGGGAGCTCCGCGGCGTTCTCGTTGGTCTGGTACCACCTGCCGCCGTGGAGGTAGTCGTCGAGGTCGGCGGCGGCCACGGCGAGCCGGCGCAGGAACCGCCGGTCGGCGGCGAGTTCCGCCAGCCGGGAGGCGGGCACGGCGCCGAGCAGCCGGACGGGGTCGCCGCCGGCGGCCTGCCAGCCCTCGGGGTCGACGGATTGGAAGAGTTCGCGGGTTTCCGTATGCCACGACCAGCGCAGGTTGCGCGCGAGGTCGGCGAGCGGCATGAGGGGTTCGGGGAGGACGGGGCGCACGGTGAATCGACGGATAGCCTTCACACGTTCCACCTTCGCAGGGGATGACGGATCGGAGCGACCGCACCACGCTGTGCACCCGCGCGTCGCCCCCGGAAGGCTAGCGGCGCAGCCGCGGCCCGGCCATGGCGCCTCCGGGACGGACTGTCAGGCGTCCGTCGCGAGACGGGCGTGCAGGTGCTCGTCGTGCCAGCCGTCGGCGTGCCGGAGGGCGCCGCGCATGGTGCCCTCCAGCGGGAAGCCGGCCTTCAGCGCGACGGCGCAGGAGGCCGGGTTGGCGACCGAGTGGCAGATGCGCTGCCGGTGCAGCCCCGCCTCGCGGAAGCCCCAGCCGGCCACCGCGGCCACGCCCTGCGGCATCACGCCCCGCCCGCGCCCGGCCGGCAGCAGCCAGTACAGGAACTCCGCGCTCGCGCCCTCGGGGTCGAAGTCGGCGAGCCCGACCAGGCCGACGGCCGGGGCGGCCGGCTCCGCCGACACGGCCCAGGCCGCCGCCGCCCGCTGCTCCCACCGCCGGTTCCAGCGGGCTATGCGGGCCGCCGCCGATTCCAGGGTCTCGGGCTCGGGCCGGTTCCAGTGCCGGATGCCGGGGTCCTCGTACGCGGTGACGAGCACGGGGGCGTCGGCCTCGCGCCAGGGCCGCAGCACCATTCCGCAGGGGAGGTCGAACACCGGCTGAGGGGTCCCGCCCCATGGGGCGGGAGCGGCTGTGGGGGCCTGCGTGACGAGGGTGTTTTCGCTGTCCATCGGCCCATCCTCGCCGACTTGACGGAGCCTCGGCGGATCCCGGGCCGGGCCGAGCCGTTCCCCCGCAGTCCGCGTCCCACTACGTACGAGTAGTTAACCGACGGTGCGGATTGGGCGGGGTGAGAGTGGGAAGGGCTGTGCGGGTACACGCGGTACACGCACGGCGCACCCGCCCACAACCTTTCCCCGCCACCCGAGTGAACGCGGACAGGAGCGGCCATGCCCGCAGCCCAGCCGTCTTCCGAGCGGCTAGAAACAGAGCGAACAGAGCGTGCACTACCAGCCGCGATTCCGGCTGGCCCGTCACCGAGCCCTGCGAACTGCCTCCAGGTGATCCCATCATGATCGGTCGCATTCCCGTGCTGGACGTCCGCCCCGCCGTCGACTGCGGCGCCAGACCCGCCAAGGCGGTCGTGGACGAGGTCTTCGAGATCTCCGCCACCGTGTTCCGAGAGGGCCACGACGCCGTCGCCGCCCATGTCGTACTGCGCGACCCGAGCGGGCGGCTGCGCCCGCCGGTGCCCTTGCGCGAACTCGCCCCCGGCACCGACCGGTGGGGCGCCCGGGTCTCCGCCGAGGTCGAGGGGAGGTGGACGTACACCGTCGAGGCGTGGAGCGACCCGGTCGCCACCTGGCGGGCCCACGCCGCCATCAAGATCCCGGCCGGCCTCGACACGGGGCTGATGCTCCTCGAAGGGGCGGAGCTCTACGAGCGGGCCGCCGCGAAGATCCCCAAGCGGGACGGCCGCGAGGCCGTGCTGGCCGCGGCCGACGCGATGCGCGACGAGGACCGGCCGGCCGCGCAGCGGTACGAGGCCGCCCTCGCGCCCGCGGTCGGCGCGGCGCTCGCCCGCCGCCCGTACCGGGAGCTGGTCACGGCCGCCAAGCCGCTGCCGCTGGTCGTCGAACGCAGGCGGGCCCTCTTCGGCTCCTGGTACGAGATGTTCCCGCGCTCGGAGGGAGCGGTGGTGGAGCCGGGCAGGGCCCCGGTGAGCGGCACCTTCCGCACCGCCGCCGAACGGCTGCCGGCCATCGCCGCGATGGGCTTCGACGTCGTGTACCTGCCGCCCATCCACCCGATCGGCTCCACCTTCCGCAAGGGCCCCAACAACACTTTGTCGGCGGGGAGTTGGGATCCGGGCGTGCCCTGGGCCATCGGCTCCCCGGAGGGCGGGCACGACGCGGTCCACCCCGAGCTCGGCACCCTGGAGGACTTCGACGCCTTCGTGGCGCGCGCCCGCGACCTGCGGATGGAGATCGCGCTCGACTTCGCCCTCCAGTGCTCCCCCGACCACCCGTGGGTGGACAAGCACCCGGAGTGGTTCCGCCACCGCGCCGACGGGACGATCGCGTACGCCGAGAACCCGCCGAAGAAGTACCAGGACATCTACCCGGTCCACTTCGACTCGGACATGGCCGGCATCGTCGAGGAGACGGTCCGGATCCTGCGGCACTGGATGGAGCACGGGGTCCGGATCTTCCGGGTCGACAACCCGCACACCAAGCCGGTCGTGTTCTGGCAGAAGGTGATCGCGGAGATCAACAAGTCCGACCCCGACGTGATCTTCCTGGCGGAGGCCTTCACCCGGCCCGCGATGATGCGCGCGCTCGCGTCCGTCGGCTTCCAGCAGTCCTACACCTACTTCACCTGGCGCAACACCAAGGCCGAGCTGACCGAGTACCTGACCGAGCTGTCCGGCGACCGCTCGGCGTCCGTGATGCGGCCGAACTTCTTCGTGAACACGCCCGACATCCTGCACGAGTACCTCCAGAACGGCGGCCGGCCCGCCTTCGAGGTCCGGGCGGTCCTCGCCGCCACCCTCTCCCCCACCTGGGGCGTCTACGCGGGCTACGAGCTCTGCGAGAACACCCCCGTCCGGGAGGGCAGCGAGGAGTACCTGAACTCCGAGAAGTACGAGCTGCGCCCGCGCGACTGGGCCGCCGCCGACCGCGAGGGCCGCACGATCGCCCCGCTGATCACCGCCCTGAACCGGCTGCGCCGGCGCAACCCGGCCCTCCAGCAGCTGCGCGACATCCACTTCCATCCGACCGACAACGAACAGGTGATCGCCTATTCGAAGCACTCCGGTGGCAATTCCGTACTGGTGGTCGTCAACCTCGATCCGCACCACACCCAGGAGGCGACGGTCTCGTTGGACATGCCGGTACTCGGCCTCGACTGGCACGGGTCCCTCGCGGTGCGCGACGAGCTCACCGGCGAGACATACCACTGGGGCAGGGCGAACTACGTGCGCCTGGAACCGGGCCGTACTCCCGCGCACGTCCTGGCCGCCCTGCGACCGTCCCCGCCCACCGGAGGGTCACCCACCACATGATGATCAACGATCCCGTCCACGACACCTTCGAGGACACCCCCGCCAAGGACCGCGACCCCGACTGGTTCAAGCGGGCTGTCTTCTACGAGGTCCTGGTCCGCTCCTTCCACGACAGCAACGGCGACGGCGTCGGCGACCTCAAGGGGCTCACCGCCAAGCTGGACTACCTCCAGTGGCTCGGCGTCGACTGCCTGTGGCTGCCGCCGTTCTTCGCCTCGCCGCTGCGCGACGGCGGCTACGACGTCTCCGACTACACCTCCGTGCTGCCCGAGTTCGGCGACCTCGCCGACTTCGTGGAGTTCGTGGACGCCGCGCACACCCGCGGCATGCGGGTGATCATCGACTTCGTCATGAACCACACCAGCGACCAGCACGAGTGGTTCCAGCAGTCCCGCAAGGACCCCGAAGGGCCCTACGGCGACTACTACATGTGGGCCGACAACGACAAGCAGTACCAGGACGCCCGCATCATCTTCATCGACACCGAGACCTCCAACTGGACGTACGACCCCGTCCGCAAGCAGTACTACTGGCACCGCTTCTTCTCACACCAGCCGGACCTCAACTTCGAGAACCCGGCCGTGCAGGAGGAGATCGTCTCGGCGCTGCGGTTCTGGCTCGACCTCGGCATCGACGGGTTCCGCCTCGACGCCGTGCCCTACCTCTACGCCGAGGAGGGCACCAACTGCGAGAACCTGCCCCGCACCCACGAGCTCCTCAAGCGGGTCCGCGCCGAGATCGACGCGCACTACCCGGACACGGTGCTGCTCGCCGAGGCCAACCAGTGGCCGGAGGACGTCGTCGACTACTTCGGCGACTTCTCCAAGGGCGGCGACGAATGCCACATGGCGTTCCACTTCCCGGTGATGCCGCGCATCTTCATGGCCGTGCGAAGAGAGTCGCGCTACCCCGTCTCCGAGATCCTGGCCAAGACCCCGGCGATCCCGGACGGCTGCCAGTGGGGCATCTTCCTGCGCAACCACGACGAGCTCACCCTCGAAATGGTCACGGACGAAGAACGCGACTACATGTACGCCGAGTACGCCAAGGACCCCCGGATGCGGGCCAACATCGGCATCCGCCGCCGGCTCGCCCCGCTCCTGGACAACGACCGCAACCAGATGGAGCTGTTCACCGCCCTGCTGCTGTCGCTGCCCGGCTCGCCGGTGCTCTACTACGGCGACGAGATCGGCATGGGCGACAACATCTGGCTCGGCGACCGCGACGGCGTACGGACCCCCATGCAGTGGACCCCGGACCGCAACGCCGGTTTCTCCTCCTGCGATCCGGGCAGGCTGAACCTGCCGGTCATCATGGACCCGGTCCACGGGTACCAGGTCACCAATGTCGAGGCGGCCATGGCGTCGCCCTCCTCACTGCTGCACTGGACCCGCAGGCTGATCGAGATCCGCAAGGCCAACCCGGCCTTCGGCCTCGGCTCGTACACCGAACTGCCCTCGTCCAACCCGGCGGTGCTCGCGTTCCTGCGCGAGTTCGGGGACGACCTGGTGCTGTGCGTGCACAACTTCTCCCGCTTCGCGCAGCCCACCGAACTGGACCTGAGGTCGTTCAACGGGCGGGTCCCGGTGGAGCTCACGGGAGACGTGCGCTTCCCGCCGATCGGCGAGTGGCCGTACCTGCTGACCCTGGCGGGCCACGGCTTCTACTGGTTCCGGCTCCGCAGCGACCAGCGCGCCGACTGACGGACCCGCTACGGGGCGGGCACTCCTTTGGGTCAACGGCCCGCCCCTGTACGGATCATCCTGACCCGACACACGCACATACCGGAGAAGCAACTGCCGCGCATCCGGGACACTCTGCGCATTCTGTGACGGCCCGGGGAAAGGACGCGACGCCATGTCGGAGGCTGCATCCGCCCGGAGCCGGCTGACGCCCGCCCGGGCCGGCGGAACCACCGCGCTGGAACCGATGCTGAGGGACTGGCTGCCCGCACAGCGCTGGTTCGCCGGCAAGGGGCGCCGGATCGGCCGGATCGAGGCCGTCTCGACGGCCGAACTGCTGCCGCCGGGCTCCGCCCCCGGCCTGCTGCACCTGCTGCTCGACGTGGACGGGGACTGCTACCAGCTCCTGCTGGGCATCCGCCCGTCCCCGCTCCCGCCCGCCCTCGCGCCCGCCCTGATCGGGCACGCCGAGAGCGGCCCCTACGCGGGCCGGGCCGTGTACGAGGCGCTGGGCGACCCCCGGCTCGCCTCCCTGCTGCTGGAACGGCTCCGCTCCCCCGGGACGCTGGGCCCGCTCCGCTTCGACCGGGACCCGGACACCCCGGTCCAGGCCGGACTGCTGCCCCGGCCGCTGTCCGGGGAGCAGACCAACTCCTCTCTGATCTACGGGGATTCGTACATCCTCAAGGTGTTCCGCCGGGTCGGCCCCGGGGTCAACCCGGACCTGGAACTGCCCCGGGCCCTGGCCGCCGCCGGCTGCGCCCGCGTGCCCGCTCCGGTCGCCTGGTACGAGGCCGAGCTGCCCGGTGGAGAACCGTTGACCCTGGGCGTGCTCCAGCCCTACCTGCGCGGCTCCGACGACGGCTGGCAGCTGGCCCTGCGCAGACTCGGGGCCGGGGCCGACTTCACCGCCGAGGCGCACGCGCTGGGCCGGGCCACCGCCGAGGTGCACAGCGCCCTCGCGACCGCACTGCCCACCCTGGCCCTCGGTCCCGAGCAGACCGCCCGGCTCGCCGCCGGGATGACCGCCCGGCTCGCCGCCACCTGCCGCGAGGTGCCCGCGCTGCGGCCGTACGAGGCCGGGCTGCGCGGCGCCTTCGACGCGCTGGCCGCCTCCCGGGGCGCCGGGGTCCCCGCCCAGCGCATCCACGGGGACCTGCACCTGGGCCAGACCCTGCGCACCGCCGACGGCAGCTGGGCGCTGATCGACTTCGAGGGGGAGCCCGCCCGGCCGCTCGCCGACCGCCGCCGCCCCGAGCCGGCGGTCCGCGACATCGCCGGGATACTGCGCTCCTTCGACTACGCCGCCCGCTCGCACCGGCCCTTCGCCCCCGCCTGGGCGGACGCCTGCCGGACCGCGTTCTGCGAGGGCTACGCCCGCACCACCGGCCGCGACCCGCGCGAGGACCCGGTGCTGCTGCGCGCGTACGAGACCGACAAGGCGGTGTACGAGGCCCGGTACGAGTCCCGGCACCGCCCCGACTGGCTGCACGTCCCGATGGCCGCGATCCGCCGGCTGTCGGAACCCCAGCGGCCCGCACACCGCATGCCCCCGCCGGCTCCCGGCACCACCCCCACCCCCCACCCGAAGCCCCCGAGGAGGCCGCTCGCGTGAGCGCCGCACGACAGCCGTCACCGACCGTCCGCGAGGAAGCCGCAGCCGTACCCGAACCCGCGAAGCGGGCCCGCGCGCCACGCGCCCGCCGCGCCGCCCCGCCGCACGGCGTGCGGCCGGCGCCCGCGCTGGACGCGGAGGAACGGGCCCGGCTGCTGGAGGGCCGCCACCACGACCCGCACTCGCTGCTGGGCGCCCGCGCACAGCGGGGCGGGGTGGCCTTCCGGGTGCTGCGCCCGTACGCGAAGGCCGTCACCATCGTGGCGAAGGGGCTGCGGGCCGAGCTCTTCGACGACGGGGAGGGGCTGTTCTCCGGTCTGCTGCCGCTGACCGGGGTGCCGGACTACCGGCTGCTGGTGACGTACGAGAGCGACGAGGTCGAGGTCCACGACCCGTACCGGTTCCTGCCCGCCCTCGGGGAGCTGGACCTGCACCTGATCGGCGAGGGCCGGCACGAGGAGCTGTGGACGGCGCTGGGCGCCCGGCCGATGGAGCACCAGGGGGTGGCCGGCACCCGCTTCACCGTGTGGGCGCCGAACGCCCGGGGGGTGCGGGTCACCGGCGACTTCTCGTACTGGGACTCGGTGGCCTACCCGATGCGCTCGCTCGGCGGGAGCGGGGTGTGGGAGCTGTTCCTGCCCGGGGTCGGCGAGGGCGCCCTGTACAAGTACGACATCACCCGCCCCGACGGCAGCCACACCCTGCGCGCCGACCCGATGGCGCAGTACGCGGAGGTCCCGCCGGCGAACGCCTCGGTGGTCACGGCCTCGCGGTTCGTGTGGCAGGACGCCGAGTGGATGGCCACGCGCGGCGCCCTGGCCCCGCACCAGGCGCCGCTGTCGGTGTACGAGCTGCACCTGGCGTCCTGGCGGCCGGGGCTCACGTACCGGCAGCTGGCCGACCAGCTGCCGGCGTACGTGAAGGAACTCGGCTTCACGCACGTGGAGTTCATGCCGGTCGCCGAGCACCCCTTCGGCGGCTCCTGGGGCTACCAGGTCACCGGCTTCTACGCGCCGACCTCGCGGATGGGCACCCCGGACGACTTCCGGCTGCTGGTGGACTCGCTGCACCGGGCCGGGATCGGGGTGATCGTCGACTGGGTGCCGGCGCACTTCCCGCGCGACGACTGGGCGCTCGCCGAGTTCGACGGGCGGCCGCTGTACGAGCACCAGGACCCGCGGCGGGCCGCGCACCCGGACTGGGGGACGCTGGAGTTCGACTACGGGCGCAAGGAGGTCCGCAACTTCCTGGTGGCCAACGCCGTCTACTGGTGCCAGGAGTTCCACGTGGACGGGCTGCGCGTGGACGCGGTGGCCTCGATGCTCTACCTGGACTACTCGCGCGGCGAGGGCGACTGGTCGCCGAACGAGCACGGCGGCCGGGAGGACCTGGACGCCGTGGCGCTGCTGCAGGAGATGAACGCGGTGGTCTACCGGCGCTGTCCGGGGGTGGTGACGATCGCAGAGGAGTCAACGGCCTGGGACGGGGTCACGCGGCCGACGGACTCGGGCGGACTGGGCTTCGGCCTGAAGTGGAACATGGGCTGGATGCACGACACGCTGCGGTACGTGTCGAAGGAGCCGGTGCACCGCAAGTACCACCACCACGACATGACCTTCGGGATGGTGTACGCGTTCAGCGAGAACTACGTGCTGCCGATCTCGCACGACGAGGTGGTGCACGGCAAGCGCTCGCTGGTGTCGAAGATGCCGGGCGACTGGTGGCAGCAGCGGGCCACGCACCGCGCGTACCTGGGCTTCATGTGGGCCCACCCGGGCAAGCAGCTGCTGTTCATGGGGCAGGAGTTCGCGCAGGGCTCGGAGTGGTCGGAGGCGTACGGGCCGGACTGGTGGCTGCTGGACTCCTCCTATCCGGCGGCCGGCGACCACCGGGGGGTGCGGAACCTGGTGGGCGACCTGAACCGCGCCTACACGGCGGCTCCCGCGCTGTGGGAGCGGGACGCGGTGCCGGAGGGGTTCGCGTGGGTGGAGGCGGACGCTCGCGAGGACAACGTGTTCGCGTTCCTGCGGTACGCGCAGGACGGCTCGCAGCTGCTGTGCGTGTCGAACTTCTCCCCCGTGGTCCGGCACGGCTACCGGATCGGGGTGCCGGAGGAGGTGCCGCTGTGGCGGGAGGTCCTCAACACCGACCGGGAGGAGTACGGCGGGAGCGGCGTCCACCACGGGCGGCCGCTGCGCCCGGAGCCGGTGCCGGCCCAGGGGCGTGCGGCGAGCCTGCGGATGACGCTCCCGCCGATGGCGACGGTCTGGCTCAGGCCGTGACGGGGGCGAGCGCCTCGTCGAGCTCCTGAAGCAGCCGGCGCTTGGGCCGGGCGCCGACGATCTGCCGGACGGGCTCCCCGTCGCGGAAGAGGAGCATGGTCGGCATGGACAGCACCCCGTAGCGCGTGACGGTCGCGGGGTTGCTGTCCGCGTCGATCTGGACGACCGCGAGGCGGTCCGCCCGCTCGGCGGCCACGGCGGAGAGCACCGGGGCGAGCTGGCGGCACGGGCCGCACCAGTCCGCGGTGAACTCCACCAGGACGGGCCGGCCCCGTTCGGCCAGCACCCGCGCCTCGAAGTCGGCGTCGGTCACTTCGGCCACACCCTTGGCGTGGATCATTTCCGTTCCCCTCTCGTCAGCCGGTTCTCTTCAGCCGGTCATCTCGCAGCGCGGCGCGGCGTCCCCGGCGGTCCGCTCGGCCGCCGCCAGCTGGCGGGCGACCTGGTCGCGGACGTCGGACAGCTGGCCGATCAGGCCGTCCAGCTCGGCGAGCTTGCGGCGGTAGACCGCGAGCGAGGCCGGGCAGGCGTCCCCGGCCGGGTGGCCGGCGCGCAGGCATTCGACGAACGGCCGGGTCTCCTCCAGTTCGAAGCCGAAGTCCTGGAGGGTCCGGATCTGGCGCAGCAGGCGCAGGTCGTCCTCGTCGTAGTCGCGGTAGCCGTTGCCGGTGCGGCGGGCCGTGAGCAGTCCGCGTGATTCGTAGTACCTGAGCGTCCGGGTGCTGGTCCCGGCCCGCCTCGCCAGTTCGCCGATGCGCATGGCCCGACCGTATTCCTTGACGCCGACGTCAAGGGAAGGGCGTCAAGGGAGAGCGTCAAGGAAAGGGGCGGGGCCCTCGCCACCCCCGTATGCGAGGGCCCCCGACATGGATCACGGACGGCGGACCGGTCCGGTTCACGCCCTGTGACCGGGATCACTCTCCGGGCCTCGCGAGTCACCTGAAATGGAGTGGCCTAATCCGTACGCTGGCCTCACTCCCGCAAATGGATCTTCCTATGGACCGATTACCGGACAGTCGCCGGGAAAACCGCCCAAAGTCATGAACTCCATAGGACTTTCCTACGAGTTATGGGCTTGTTTGAATAGTCTGTAGTCGGCGAAGGTTGGCCACTTCTACCGTGTGCCCTGTGCACTCCAGCCCACCTTTCAATGCCCCCGCCGCGCGCCGCATCCGCGCGGCCCTGGGCATGGCGCCCGGTCACGTCGCCTACGGCCTGCGGGCCCAGTACGGACTGCTCGTCGCACCAGAGACCGTGATGGCCTGGGAGCGGGGCGAGCAGTCGCCCACCTCCGCCGAGCTCACGGCCCTGGCCGGCGTGCTCTGGTGCTCCCCCGGGGAGCTGCTGGCCGAGCCCGTCAGCCTGCGGGAGCACCGCATCGCCCGTGGCCTGGACCCCGAGGACCTGGCCCGCCGGATCGGGGTCGAGGGGAACGCGTACCGCAAGATGGAGGAGAGCGGGCGCTGGAAGGGCAACGAACGCCAGTCCGCCGCCCTCGCCTCGGTGCTCGGCCTGAGCCTGGCGCAGTTCGTGACGGCCACCGGCAAGCACGAGGAGCTCGCCGACCTGCTGCGCAGCGCGGCGACCACCCGCTGGCAGGGCTACGTGAAGCCGCTGGCCAAGCTGCTGCCGATACCCAAGGCCCACCTGGAGCGGGTCCTGGAGCACCTCTACAACGACTACCAGTCGCGGATGGTGGCCACCCTCGGCTGGGGCGGCGCCGAGGGCGCGGCCGGTACCGGCGACGCGGGGCGGGAGTTCCTCGCGGAGATCACGGACCGGTTCTGGGCCCTGGCCGGCGGCGCCTGACGCACGGGGTGCCGCACCGGACGCGCGGCGGCCCCGGGCGCTTCCCGGGGGAGGCGCGCCGGGGCCGTTCGGCGGGAAACCGGGGACTCCGGTCCCGGCCGGGCGGGCCGTTCGGCCGCTCAGAAGACGGACTCGGCCTCGTACATCCGGTGCTCGGGGACGGTCTTGAGCTCGGTGACGGCCTCGGCCAGCGGGGCCATCACGATGTCGGTGCCGCGCAGGGCGGTCATCTTGCCGAACTCCCCGCGGTGCACGGCCTCGACGGCGTGCCACCCGAAGCGCGTGGCGAGGACGCGGTCGTAGGCGGTGGGGACGCCGCCGCGCTGGACGTGGCCCAGGATGACCGGGCGGGCCTCCTTGCCGAGGCGGTGCTCCAGTTCGATGGCCAGCCGGTTGCCGATGCCGGCGAAGCGCTCGTGGCCGTACTGGTCGATGGCGCCCTTCTCGTACGGCATGGAGCCGGCGGCCGGGTGCGCGCCCTCGGCGACGCAGACCACGGCGAACTTCTTCCCGCGGGCGAAGCGCTCCTCCACCATCTTCACCAGGGCGTCCACCTCGAAGGGGCGTTCGGGCAGGCAGATGCCGTGGGCGCCGCCGGCCATGCCGGACTCCAGGGCGATCCAGCCCGCGTGACGGCCCATGACCTCGACCACCATCACGCGCTGGTGGGACTCGGCGGTGGTCTTGAGGCGGTCGATGGCCTCGGTCGCGACCGTGACGGCGGTGTCGAAGCCGAAGGTCCGGTCGGTGGAGGAGATGTCGTTGTCGATGGTCTTCGGTACGCCGACCACCGGCATCCCCGCGTCCGCGAGCATCCGGGCGGCCGTCAGGGTGCCCTCGCCGCCGATCGGGATCAGCGCGTCGATGCCGTAGCGCCGCGCCAGTTCGTGGGCGTTCTCGGCGGCTTCGTGCAGCCGCGCGCGCTCCATGCGCGCCGAGCCGAGGATCGTGCCGCCGCGGGCCAGGATGCCGCTGACGGCGTTGATGTCGAGGGGGCGGTAGTGGCCGTCGAGGAGGCCCTTGAAGCCGTCCTCGAAGCCGATGACCTCGTCCCCGTGTCCGACCAGGGCACGGTGTACGACCGACCGGATGACAGCGTTCAGGCCCGGGCAGTCGCCGCCTGCGGTGAGAACTCCGATACGCATCGTGCTGTGTCTCCTGCCGTACATATGAAGGGCGTATTTGATGACGCCTGTCCGATTGTTCCATGTTCCGGGAGGGGTGCGCGCTCGGCACCGCTCCACCCACCAGGCCTTTCGTCCCTTCGGCCCGGACTTTTTCCCAGGGGCGCCCTATCCATTGCCGGAGGTATTGTCAAGAGGTCGAGGCACACCAATCAGAGATCCACTGCATGGGACGGAGAGCACGCGTGACGCGCAGCGTGTACGTGACCGGTATCGAGCGGGGAGACGGCCGGCAGGTCGTCGAGCTGGGCATCATGGAGCTCCTGACCCGCCAGACGGGCCGGGTCGGCGTGTACCGCCCCCTGCTGCACGACGGGCCGGACCGGCTCTTCGACCTGCTGCGGGCCCGCTACCGGCTCGACCAGGACGCCGCGACGGCGTACGGGATGGAGTACCACGAGGCCTCCGCCATCCTCGCCGAGAAGGGCACCGACGAGCTGGTCTCCCGGCTCGTCGACCGCTACCACCGGGTGGCCCGGAACTACGAGGTCATGCTGGTGCTCGGCACCGACTACGCCGAGACCAACCTGCCCGACGAGCTCGCGCTGAACGCCCGCCTCGCCAATGAGCTGGGCGCGGTCGTCGTCCCCGTCGTCGGCGGCACCAAGCAGCCCGCCGAGGCCGTGCGCGCCGAGGCCCAGAGCGCCTACCGGGCCTACGAGAGCCTGGGCTGCCACGTCGTGGCGATGGTCGTCAACCGGGTGGCCCCCGAGGACCGCGACACCATAGCCGAGCGGCTCGCCGCCCGCCTCCCCGCGCCCTGCTACGTCCTGCCCGACGACAAGAACCTCTCCGCCCCGACCGTCGCCCAGATCACCCGGGCGCTCGGCGGCGAGGTGCTCCTCGGCGACGACGCCGGGCTCGCCCGCGACGCCGTGGACTTCGTCTTCGGCGGCGCCATGCTGCCCAACTTCCTGAACGCCCTGACCCCCGGCTGCCTCGTCGTCACCCCCGGGGACCGGGCCGACCTGGTGGTGGGGGCGCTCGCCGCGCACGCCTCGGGCACCCCGCCGATCGCGGGCGTGCTGCTGACCCTGAACGAGCGCCCGTCCGCGGACGTCCTCACCCTGGCCTCGAAGCTCGCCCCCGGCACCCCGGTGGTCTCGGTCGCCGGCAACAGCTTCCCGACCGCCGCCGAACTCTTCTCGCTGCAGAGCCGGTTGAACTCCGCGACCCCGCGCAAGCTGGAGACCGCGCTCGGCCTCTTCGAGCGGCAC
Organism: Streptomyces sp. NPDC004126; assembly: GCF_050275515.1. Lineage (NCBI taxonomy): Bacteria > Bacillati > Actinomycetota > Actinomycetes > Kitasatosporales > Streptomycetaceae > Streptomyces > Streptomyces sp. NPDC004126. Next base: position 77,989 of record NZ_JBNNPF010000026.1, read on the forward strand.
GTGGACACCGCCGAACTGCGCGGGCTGCTGTCGGTGGCCCGCTCCGAGCGCGTCACCCCGATGATGTTCGAGCACGAGCTGCTGGAGCGGGCCCGCTCCGAGCGGCGCCGTGTGGTGCTGCCCGAGGGCACCGAGGAGCGCGTGCTGCGCGCCGCGGACGTGGTGCTGCGCCGGGGGGTGTGCGACCTGACCCTGCTGGGCGAGGAGCAGGCCATCCTGAAGAAGGCCGGCGACCTGGGCGTCGACATCTCGGCCGCGCAGCTGATCGACCCGGCGACCTCCCCCCTGCGGGAACGATTCGCCGAGTACTACGCCAAGGCCCGCGCGCACAAGGGCATGACCGTCGAGCTGGCCCACGACGTGGTCACCGACGTCAACTACTTCGGCACCCTGATGGTCCAGGAGGGCCTGGCCGACGGCATGGTCTCCGGCTCGGTGCACTCCACCGCCGCCACCATCCGCCCCGCCTTCGAGATCATCAAGACCAAGCCCGAGGCCTCGATCGTCTCCTCCGTCTTCTTCATGTGCCTGGCCGACCAGGTCCTCGTCTACGGCGACTGTGCCGTCAACCCGGACCCCGACGCCGCCCAGCTGGCCGACATCGCCGTGCAGTCGGCGGCCACCGCCGCCGCCTTCGGCGTCGATCCTCGGATCGCGATGCTCTCGTACTCCACGGGCACCTCCGGTTCCGGCGCGGACGTGGAGAAGGTCCGCAAGGCCACCGAGGCCGTCCGCGAGCAGCGCCCCGACCTGCTCATCGAGGGCCCGATCCAGTACGACGCCGCCGTGGAGCCCTCGGTCGCCGCGACCAAGCTGCCCGGCTCCGAGGTGGCCGGCCGGGCGAGCGTGCTGATCTTCCCGGACCTGAACACGGGCAACAACACGTACAAGGCGGTGCAGCGTTCGGCCGGCGCCGTCGCGGTCGGCCCGGTGCTCCAGGGCCTGCGCAAGCCGGTCAACGACCTGTCGCGCGGCGCGCTGGTCCAGGACATCGTGACCACCGTGGCGATCACCGCGATCCAGGCGCAGTCGCAGTCCCGCCCCCAGGCCCAGTGATCCCCCCACCGCACCCGAAGGAAAGACCCCCCACCGTGACCGCAACGCGCGTACTCGTCCTCAACTCCGGTTCCTCGTCCGTGAAGTACCAGCTGCTCGACATGGCCGACCGCTCCCGCCTCGCCGCCGGCCTGGTGGAGCGGATCGGCGAGGAGACCTCCCGCCTCGTGCACGAGCCGCTCACCGGGGCGGGCGCCGAGGGCGGCAGGCGCGAGCGGGTCGGCCCGATCGCCGACCACGGGGCCGCCCTGCGGGCGGTCGCGGCGGAGCTGGCGGCCGACGGCCTGGGCCTGGACTCCCCCGAGCTGGCGGCCGTGGGCCACCGGGTGGTGCACGGCGGAACGCGGTTCACGCAGCCGACGGTCATCGACGACGAGGTGCTCGCGGAGATCCGCAGCCTGATCCCGCTGGCCCCGCTGCACAACCCGGCGAACGTGACCGGCATCGAGGTGGCGCGCGAGCTGCGCGGGGACCTGCCGCAGGTGGCCGTGTTCGACACCGCCTTCCACTCGACGATGCCGGAGCACGTGGCGCGGTACGCGATCGACGCGGCGACCGCCGACAAGTACGCCATCCGGCGGTACGGCTTCCACGGCACCTCCCACGCCTACGTCTCGCGCGCGGCGGCGGCGCTGCTCGGCAGGCCGGTGGAGGACGTGAACGTCATCGTCCTGCACCTGGGCAACGGCGCCTCCGCCTCGGCCGTGCGGGGCGGGGTCTGCGTGGAGACCTCCATGGGCCTGACCCCGCTGGAGGGCCTGGTCATGGGGACCCGCTCGGGCGACCTGGACCCGGCGGTGATCTTCCACCTGGCGCGGGTGGGCGGGCTTTCCGTCGACGAGATCGACTCGCTGCTCAACAAGAAGAGCGGTCTGCTGGGTCTGTGCGGCGACAACGACATGCGCGAGGTGACTCGGCGCGCGGGCGAGGGCGACGAGGCGGCCCGGCTCGCGCTGGCGGCGTACGTCCACCGTCTGAAGAAGTACATCGGCGCGTACACGGCGGTCCTGGGACGGGTGGACGCGGTGGTGTTCACGGCGGGCGTCGGCGAGAACGCCTCCGCCGTGCGGGAGGCCGCGATCGCCGGCCTGGAGGAGCTCGGCCTCGCCCTCGACCTGGAGGCGAACGCCGCGCGCTCCCCGGAGCCCCGGCTGATCTCCCCGGACTACGCGCGGGTGGCGGTGGCGGTGGTCCCCACGGACGAGGAGCTGGAGATCGCCTCCCAGGCGTACGCGTTGGTTACCCAGTAGTCACTTGGACTTTCCGCCAGACGGAATATTCCGCTACGAAACAAACGGATAGGATCCGGTCATGCGCCGTTCCAAAATCGTCTGCACGCTGGGCCCCGCCGTCGACTCGTATGAGCAGCTGAAAGCGCTCATCGAGGCAGGTATGAACGTGGCCCGATTCAACTTCAGCCACGGATCCCAGGCAGAACACCAGGAGCGGTACGACCGCGTCCGGAAGGTCTCCGAGGACACCGGGCGCGCGGTCGGCGTCCTCGCCGACCTCCAGGGCCCCAAGATCCGCCTCGAGACCTTCGCCGAGGGTCCCGTCGAGCTGGTGCGCGGTGACGAGTTCACCATCACCACCGAGGACGTCCCGGGCGACAAGTCCATCTGCGGCACCACCTACAAGGGCCTCCCGGGCGACGTCGCCAAGGGTGACCAGGTCCTGATCAACGACGGCAACGTCGAGCTCCGGGTGACCGAGGTCGACGGCCCGCGGGTCAGGACCATCGTCATCGAGGGCGGTGTCATCTCCGACCACAAGGGCATCAACCTGCCCGGCGCGGCCGTGAACGTCCCCGCCCTGTCGGAGAAGGACGTCGACGACCTGCGCTTCGCCCTCCGCATGGGCTGCGACATGGTCGCCCTGTCCTTCGTCCGCGACGCCAACGACGTCAAGGACGTCCACCGCGTCATGGACGAGGAGGGCCGCCGGGTCCCCGTCATCGCCAAGGTGGAGAAGCCCCAGGCCGTCGAGAACATGGAGGCCGTCGTCGCGGCCTTCGACGCGGTCATGGTGGCCCGCGGCGACCTGGCCGTCGAGTACCCGCTCGAAAAGGTCCCGATGGTCCAGAAGCGGCTCATCGAGATGTGCCGCCGCAACGCCAAGCCGGTGATCGTCGCGACCCAGATGATGGAGTCGATGATCACCAACTCCCGCCCGACCCGCGCGGAGGCGTCCGACGTCGCCAACGCCATCCTCGACGGCGCCGACGCGGTCATGCTGTCCGCCGAGTCCTCGGTGGGCGCCTACCCGATCGAGACCGTCAAGACGATGTCGAAGATCGTCACGGCGGCCGAGGAGGAGCTGCTCTCCAAGGGCCTCCAGCCCCTGGTCCAGGGCAAGAAGCCGCGCACCCAGGGCGGCTCCGTCGCCCGCGCGGCCTGCGAGATCGCGGACTTCCTCGACGGCAAGGCCCTGGTCGCCTTCACCCAGTCCGGCGACACCGCCCGCCGCCTGTCGCGCTACCGCGCCACGCAGCCGATCCTGGCGTTCACGACGGACGTGAACACCCGCAACCAGCTCACCCTGAGCTGGGGCGTCGAGTCGGCCGTCGTCCCGCACGCCGACAGCACCGACGCGATGGTCGACCTGGTGGACGCCGAGGTCCTGAAGCTGCAGCGCTTCAACCCGGGCGACACCATGATCATCACGGCCGGCTCGCCCCCCGGCGTCCCGGGCACGACCAACATGGTCCGCGTCCACCACCTGGGCGGCGGCACCCCCGCCTGACGGCGGACCGCATGACTGCCTGACTCTGCCGCACAGAGACCGAGGGCGGCACCCCGGAGACCGATCCGGGGTGCCGCCCTCGGTGTTTTCGGTCGCCCGCGGCTACTGGTCGGTAGTTTCGGCCGAAACCCAGCTGGTGTGGCCGAAAACACACTACCGGCGGTAACCCGATCGTGAAAGGCTCGAAACCGCCTTGGGGGAAGGCGAACGGGGTTGTGCACCTGACCCGTGCACATGGGGGACCGACCATTTTTCTGCTCCACCGTGCCGCCGCCGCATGCCGCGGCGGCACGACCGTACGTACGCGCGCCTTCCTTCGGGCTGACCAAAACCCCTGAAGACAGGCACCAAGCACGTGCAAAGAACCACCCTCCTGCGGGGCAGGAGTCGCGCTTCCCGCGACGCCCTGCGGCGCGGACTGGCAGGCACCGCCCTGCTCACCGCCTCCGCCGTCCTCGTCGGCCTGATCCAGGCCGCCCCCGCCGGCGCGGTCGAGGTCCCCCCGGACACCGACCCGCCCTACCGCCCGATCAGCCTCGGCGAGCAGGCCCGCCTCGACCGCTGCGCGGCCGGCTTCGCGCTGCACATCGGCGGGCCGGAGATGAAGAAGACGGCGGCAAAGGCCCTCACCGGTCCCGCCGCCGACCTGGCCACCGCGACCGACCTGGCCACGGGCATGTACCCGCTGGACCAGGCCCGGATCAAGGACCGCGACTCGTACGAGGGCTCCCCGGTGGCCTCGGCCGAGCGGCGGGAGCGCTGGGAGAAGGCCAACTACCCGTACTGGAAATCCGGCACGGGCGCGGGCGTCGACCAGTACGCCCCCAAGTTCGACAAGGACGTCGTCGCCTTCACCCTGGGCCCCCAGCGGGACCTGTACAACCAGCTGGGCTCCGACGCCCACGCAGTGCCCTCGAAGGCCGCCCTCGACAAGGCCAAGGCTCTCGCCGCCGAGCTCAAGGGCAAGGACGAGAACCACGACTTCGTCACCAACGGCATGCTCAAGGACGCGCCGAGCGCCAACTACCGCATGCCGACGGCGAGCGACATCGCCCGCTACCTGCGGCTCGGCGGCTACATGGCCAAGACCCCCGCCGAGGACTCGGCCGAGTTCCGCCTGGAGGTCGAGGCGCTGAAGGTCGCCTGGGGCGCGTGCGACAGCCGCAACCCGCTCGACTTCTACCGGGTCATGTCCCCGATCGTCGTCACCGCGCACCTGGAGTGGGAGAAGGAGTACGCCACCCAGGCGAAGCCGCGTGCCGACATCGTGAACGCCGAGGTCGCGGCCGCGGCCGAGGTGCGCGAGTCCACCGAGGCCATGATCGAGGCGCTGGGCCAGGCGTGGCTCGCCGACCAGATCCTGACCTGGCAGAAGTACTGGGCCGGCCAGCCGGCGGCGAGCCGCCCCGCCGCGTCCGTGTTCACCCAGGCCACCAAAGACCTGACCACGGCCCGCACCAAGGCCGCCGAGCAGGCGAAGATCGCGGCGGCCTCCGCCGCGTCCGCCAAGACGGCGTCCGAGAAGGCCGACACCGCGCAGGACGCGGCGTGGGCGCTCGCCGACGCGGCCAAGGCGCCGCGCGGCCGGGGCCTGCTCTTCGCGCAGCAGTCCGTCCAGGTCGCCAAGGCCTCGGCCGCCGCCGCCCAGGCCGCGGCGAAGGCCGCCGAGACGGCGTCGAACGCCGCCAAGGCGACGGTCGCGGACAGCAACACCCTGTACGCCCTGGCGCAGACCCAGTCGCACGCCCTGAACACGGAGTTCCGCCGTGTCGCGGCCCAGGAGGCCGCAGCCCAGGCGAAGGCCGCCGCCACGTCGGCCGCCGCCCAGGCCAAGGAAGCCGCGGACAACGCCACCAAGGCGAAGACCGCTCAGGCCACGGCCGAAGCGGCGCGGGACACGGCGAAGACTGCCGCGGACAACGCCAAGACCCAGCGGATCAAGGCCGAGCAGGAACGTGACGTCGCCAAGGCCGAGCACGCCAAGGCCACGGCGGAGCGGAACAAGGCGCTGGCGGCGGAGAAGCGCGCCGCCACCGAGCGTGAGGCGGCGGCCAAGGCCCGTACCGCTGCCGAGTCCGCCGGCTCGACCGCCGGGGACAAGCTGGACGCCGCCGAGGGCGCCGAGATCCGGGCGGCCCTCGCCCGTGACGCGGCCGCGCAGGCGGAGCGCGACATGCGTGCCAAGGACGCCCGCGCCGCCGCCCTGGAGTCGGCCGCGGCCGCCGCCGAGGGCACCGCCGCCGCCGGGGACAGCCGCAAGGCCGCGACGGAGGCCCGCACCGCGGCCAACGACGCGAAGGGCGCGGCGGACCGCGCCCGCGCCGCCGCCGACGAGGCGGGCTCCGCCGCCGTCGAGGCCCGTGCCGCCGCCACCCGGGCCGAGGGCGCCGCCGCCCGCTCGCAGGCCGCGTACGAGAACGCGAACTCGCAGTGGTGGACCAGCTACGCGGCCGCCCAGACGGCCCACGCGGCTGCCGCCGAGGCCATCGACGCCTCGGACGCCGCCTCCGCGAACGCCGTGAAGGCGGAGGCGGAGGCCAAGAAGGCCCAGGCCGCCTCGGTCCAGGCCAAGAAGGAGGCGGCCGCGGCCCAGGACGAGGCCGAGAAGACCTCGGCCTGGTCCGCGGTCACCGCCGGACACGCCTACGCCACCGCCCAGGCGGCCATGGCCGCCCGGGACTCCGCCGCGGAGGCCGTCAAGCCGGCCAACACCGCCATCGCGGCGGGCACCCCGTACCGGGAGTCCGACTCCGCCGCCGCGTTCGCGGTCCTGGTGGGGCAGTCCGCGAAGTCGCTCGCCGAGCAGCAGGCGGCTGCGGCCACCGCGAAGTCCGATGAGGCCGCCAAGGCCGCGGCTGCCGCCAAGGCGCTGGCCGACAAGGCTTCCGGTGACGCCAAGCTCGCCGCCCAGGCCTCGGCCGCCGCCGCAGCGGACACCGCCGCGGCGCTGAAGTCGGTCGCCGCCGCGCGTGCCTCCGCCGCCACGGCGGCCAAGGCCGCGGCCGCTGCCAAGGCAGCGGAGACCAAGGCCACGGAGTACAACTCCCAGGCCGGCGCCGAGGTCCTCCTCGCCGGAAACGCCTCGCGCGACGCCGCGAGCGAGGCCGCGGCCGCCAACAGCGAGGCCACCGAGGCGGAGAAGAGCGCCGCCAACGCCCGTACCTCCGCCAACGCGGCCAAGAAGGACTCCGACGCCGCGAACAGCGCGGCCACCAAGGCCGAGTCGGACGCGAAGGCGGCGGAGGGTGCCGCGGCCAACGCCCAGCAGTCCGCGAAGGACGCCGACGCGTCGGCGGACCGGGCCGAAGAGGCCTACCGCAAGTGGGAAGAGGAACAGCGCGCTGCGCAGATCGCCGCCTCGAAGAACGACGGCGGTCCCGGGTACGGCGGCGCGGACCTGAACCTCACCCAGGAGGAGGCGCTGCGCAAGGCCTGCGGCCAGGCCTGCGTGGACGAGTACAAGGCCGCTCTGGAGGCGGCCAACAAGGACGTCATCGACTGGGTGGTCGAGAACGGCGGCCAGATCCTCCTCGACGTACTGGGCGTCACGGCCGCGAAGAAGTGCTTCTCCAGCGGGGACGTGGAGAGCTGCCTGTGGACGGCCCTGAACGTCATCCTCGTCGGCGCCCTCGTACTGAAGATCCCCCAGGTCGCGGTGGCCGTGACCAAGGTGGCGGTCGGGCTCGGCGGCTATTTCCGTGCGACTGCGGCAGCCGCCCAGACGCTCGCCCGTCTGAAGCCGATCGCGATGGTCAGCGCGCACGTGGAAATCGGCGCCATCCGCACCATCAGCGCCGCGGGCGTCCACCCCACGCTGATCAAGCGCGCCGTCACCGCCGGGGGGTGGAAGTGGACGATCAGCACCGGACACGCCATGAACCGGGCCCACAAGGCCCCGACGGGCAAGCCGTCCTTCCCCGCGCTCAACACCACAAACCTGAACCCGGACACCATCGAGAAGGCCCTTATCCTCGAAACCCTGGCCCACATGGGCAAGGGTGGCAGCATGCAGGGCTTGCAGAACATCATCGTCACCATCGATGGCATGGAGATCACCGGAAACATCTTCAAATTCGGTGACGACGCCATCTCCATCTCGACCTACTACCGGACCGGCTGATGAGCGAACCTAGAACGACCGTGGCGGAGCTGCTGAAGCTGGGGCACGGGGTCACCCCCGAGGACAACGTGGGCGTGCCCCTGGAACAGTTCGGCCTCGCCGAGTTCGAGTACGTGGAGACGGTCATCTACGCCGGCCCGGACGAGATCCTCTCGATGCTGCGCACGCTGAAGGCCGAGAACTTCATCGGCCTCCCGCCGTGGGCCCGCAACCTGGCCTACCGGATCGCGTGCCTGCAGCGCCCGGACGACGCGGCGCTGCTGCGCGAGGCCGCTGACGACCTCCTCGCCTTCGGCCCCGACTGGGACGACATCGCGGAGGAACTCCAGGCGAAGGCCGACGTCCTGGACCCGCCGGAGGGACCGGGCGCGGCTTCCTAGCCGCGTCGGCCACGCGAGAAGGCCTGCACCCCTCGGGGTGCAGGCCTTCTCTCAATGCCGGGACTACTTCTCCGCCGGGCCGATGTAGTTCTTCAGGCCCGGGACGGTGAGGTTGCCGCCGAACTGGCCGGCCTGGACGACCTTGACCTTCGTGAAGAAGGCGAAGGGGACGTTCAGGGGCGGCGGGGTCTTCGGGGTGAACTCGACCGGGATGAGGCCGAAGAGGTTGCCCTTGAGGCTCTCCGTGTACATCGTGACCTTGCCGCCGCGGATCGTGGACGTGGAGCCCGGGCGCGACTTGAGGTGGGCGATGTTGGGTCCCTTTCCGACCGTCTGGTAGAGGTCCTTGATGTCCAGCGAGTCCGCCGTGAACTTCAGGACCTTCTTGACCTTGCCGCCCGCCGTCTTCACCTCCACGATGCCCTCGTAGTCGAGGCCGTAGAGGGTCAGCAGCGAGCTGTCCAGGTACCAGGGCTCGTCCGGCAGGAGCGGGATGCCGGGCTCCAGCTTGGCGTTGGCGAAGGCCTCGGCGTCGAAGGTCGGGCAGGGGAAGGGCTGCTTCCCGTCCGGGTCCGTCGTCGCCGACGTCGAGGGGGAAGGGCTGGGCGACGCCCCGTCCTTCTCCGCGTCCTTGGCCGTCTTGCCGGTCTCGTCCTTCGGCTTGGCGACCGTGTCCTTGACGCTCTGCGGGAGCTCCTCGACCTTGACCCCGGCCTTCTTCGCGGCGTCGCGGATCGCGTCGGCGGAGGGGTCCTTGGCCGGGGCGGGCGTGGTCGTGGTGGGCGCGGGCGCCGGGGTGGCCGGCTTCTTCGCGTCCTGGAGGGGCTTGCCGAGGCCGTCCACGAGGCCCTTGAGGGCGTCGCCCACGCCCAGCGGGTCCAGCGGGTTCGCCGGCTTGGCGGACGGGGCCGACGCCGACGGGGACGGGGAGGTGCCCGTCTTCGGGGTCTCCGGCTTCTTCGCGGACGTGGAGGCCGAGGCCGAGGGGCTCGCCGACGGCTTCGGCGCCTTGCTCGCGCCCGGGGAGGGGCTCGCACCGGGTGAGGCGGAGGCCGAGGGCGACGGGGACGCGGACGTCGACGGAGTCGGCGAGGGCGACTTCGCGGGCTCGTCCGAGCGGGTCACGCACGGGCCGGGCGCGAAGGGGATGTCCTTGTCGTCCGCCAGCGCCATCTTCGGGGCGATGCCCATCCCGACGAGGACCGCCGTCGGCATCGCCGCGAGCGCCATCGTCTTGCCGACGGGTATCTGGATCTTGTTCAGCAGCGACTTCCTGGGCGCCGCGTGGCGCGGGCCCCTTCTCTCACGGGACTCTGCGCCTGGGGCCGCGCCCCGCTGCGTCTCGTCACCCCGCACTGTTCCTCCCGCCATCGGCGTGGGCAGTCGTCTCGGTCGCGTACGCCGTTTCCGTGTCTCGGGGGCCGGGGACGCCGTAGAACGGGTCCGCGGGCGGTACCTCGGCCGTCTCGGCCGGCTCCGGCTCGTCCTCCGCCGGGACGCCCGGCGCCCAGGCCAGTGCGAGGCATCCGCCGACCATGGCGGTGAGGAAGCCGATGAAGAAGCCGCCGAGGTTGGACTTCGGGATCGACACCAGGGCCAGGAGGATCGCCGCGACGCCCGCGAAGACCCGGATGCCCTGCTGGAACCAGAGGCCTATGCCCAGCGTGATCAGCAGGCCGCCGAGGATCAGCGAGACGGAGCCGGATGTCGTCGCCATCGCGAGGGTGACATTGGCCAGTCGGATGTCCGCGAACGGGAAGTAGATGATCGGCACTCCGCCGAGGAGCGTGAACAGGCCGGCCCAGAAGGGGCGGTTACCACGCCAGGCACGGAAGCGGAGGCGCATGACAGTGAGCCAGTGATCGTCTGCGGCGTGAACCGGGGCCTGGGGGTTCATGGACAACAGCTCCCTGGAAACGGTGGTACGGAGAACTCTGTGGAGCCCGGACGGGCGCCCGGCCACTGGGCCGCCCGCCCGTCCGGTCAGTCACACACGGGACGGGATTACTTCTCGTCCTGGTAGCACGGCTTGTCACCGCTGAGCAGACGGAGCTTGAGGTCGGGCAGCGTGAAGGTACCCGCCGTCGTCGCCCACGCCTTCTGGCGGACGTTCGTCAGCGTGGCCTTCTTGGCCCGCTGCGAGAAGAGGCCGCCGTCCGCCACCGTGCCGGGGACCGGCTTGGTGGCGTGGCTGCCGTCGCCCACCGCGACACCGATGTCGAGCTGCTCGAACTTGGCGTCCGCGTCCAGCTCGGCGACGTCGAGGTAGATGTTCTCCGCGACGGCCGGCTTGCCCTTGTTGCCCGTGTGCAGCTGCAGGGTGATGGCGCCGAGGCCCGGCACCGGGGTCACCAGCGACTGGCACATGTTGGTGATCTCGGCGCGGCTGAAGCCGGAGATCGTGACCGGGTGCTTGGTCTTCTTGTTGGGGTCGCCCAGCGTCGCGCCCTCGGCCACGCTGCCGTACTGGATCAGGTTGTCACCGACGAGCGAGTCGGCCGACACCTTGAAGTCCTGGCCCGAAACGCTGAAGGACGCCGCGAGGGCACCCTGCGCCAGACCCACACCGACCGCGGCGGTGGCCGCGATGCTCGGCACCATGACGAGCGCGAAGCGCTTCCATCTGGTCCCGCCACGAACCTGGGAAATCATCTTGTTCCTCCTTCTCGGACGTACATCTCCGGTCCGGGCCGGGAGGCCCGTCCTGGGATGGGAGAAGTGCTACGTCCTCGGGAAGGAGCGCAGGCGGCCGAGCCGCGGCGCAGCCGCGTCCGATACACCGGCGTTCACCCCCGAGCGACAACCACTGGGCCACGCGTTCGCGCAACCTGGAGGACAGGCCCTGCCGGTGTGGCAGAGACCCCCCTGTCCACGGCCGGTGCCACTGCCACCGGCCGGCCCGGTGGGGACCCTCCGCCGCGGTTCCGGGTGAGCGGTTCTGCGGGAAGGACCGAGCGTCGCCGATCGTGGTCCATTCCAGGCCGGGGCACAAGGGGGTTCGTTACTGGCGGGTAACGGCTGGATAACCGGAGTCTGGCCCAGTGCCGTCGCGCGGCCACACAGGGTGTCACCCTGGGCCACGACAGAAGGGGCGAAGAGCGAACCAACCGGACAGTTCACGGGGTTCGATTTACTGCGAGTAACAGCGGCCGCGATTGCCAAGTTTTGGCAAAGCGCGGCCGCTGTTTATCTCCGTGTCAACAAATCGCCGGTGGCGGCACACGCCACCGGAGCACGGCTAGAACAGCACGCGCGCCAGTGCCGTACGGGCCTGGGAGACCCGCGGGTCGTCCGCGCCGATCACCTCGAACAGCTCCAGCAGCCGGACCCGCACCGCGTCCCGGTCGTCACCGAACGTCACCCGGACCGTATCCACCAGACGCCCGAAGGCATCGGCCACGTGCCCGCCCGCGAGGTCCAGGTCGGCCGCGGCCATCTGCGCGGCCGGGTCCTTCGGGTTCGCGGCCGCCTCGGCGCGCACCGTCTGCGGGTTCATGTGCTGCACCCGGGACAGCAGATCGGCCTGGGCCAGGCCCAGCTTCGCCTCGGTGTTCGCCGGGTCGTCGGCCAGTACGTTCTTGTACGCCTGCGCCGCACCGGCCAGGTCACCCGCGTCCAGCGCGGAGACGGCCGCCTCCAGCAGCGCGTCGTACGGACCGGCCGGGGCCGCGGCGGGGGCCGCCGGGGCGCCCTCGGCGCCGGGGTCGACCTGGAGGCCGATGAGCCCGAAGCGCTCCTCGGCGACCTGGACCAGCTGGGCCAGGGTCTCGCGGATCTGCTGCTCGGGCGCGACGCCCTGGAACAGCGGCAGCACCTGGCCGGCGACCACGGCGAACACGGCCGGGATGCCCTGGATGCCGAACTGCTGCATCAGCATCTGGTTGGCGTCGACGTCGATCTTCGCCAGTACGAAACGGCCGTCGGCCTCGACGGCGAGGCGCTCCAGCAGCGGACCGAGCTGCTTGCACGGCTCGCACCACTCGGCCCAGAAGTCGAGGACGACCGGAACCTCGTTGGAGAGCTGGAGCACGTCGCGCTCGAAGCCCGCCTCGGATACGTCGATGACGAGGGCCGACGGCGGTACGGCGCCGCCGGGCGCGCTGCCCGCGCCGCCGCCGGGCTGCCGGGCCGCCTCGTTGCGCGCCTGCTCGGCCTTGGCCTTGGCTTCGCCGGCCGCCTTCACAGCGGCGAGGTCGACCACGCCGCTCATGGACATGTTTCTGGGCTGCATGCGTACATCCTCCCCCTTGTGCGCGCGCCGACGAAAAGGATCCCGAAAGATCGTCCTGCGTTGTTCTTCATTCGCTGGTCGGCGCCGGGTCCCCACCTGGCGCCAGTAGCTTCGCGTGGTTGTCGCTCTTACGCTACGAGCCGTAGCGTAACTCCCCCGGGGCCCGCGCGCCCCGTGATCTGAACCACAGCGAACAGGCCCCCGCCGGTTCCGCTACCGACGGGTATGGTCTCGGCCATGCGCAACCCCAGCCCCGGTGTCAGCCCCCCGCACGGCCGTACCGGCCGCCCCCGCAGCGCGGCCGCCGACACCGCGATCCTCGCGGCGACCCGGGACGCGCTGGTGGAGCTGGGCTGGTCGAAGCTGACGATGGGGGACGTCTCGGCCCGCGCGGGGGTCGCCAAGACCACCCTTTACCGGCGCTGGGCGGGCAAGAACGAGCTGGTCGTGGACGCCGTCGCGGAGCTGTTCGACGAGCTGGAGCTGCCGGACCGGGGCTCGCTCGAAGCCGACATCGAGGACGTGGTGCTCCAGTTCGCGCGGCTGCTGCGGCGCCCGGAGGCCCGTACGGCCCTGATGGCCGTGGTCGCGGAGTCCACCCGCGACGAGGCGCTGCGGGACCGGATCCGGTCGGCGATCGTGGACCGGCAGAAACGTCTCGTCGTACTGGGCCGCGAACGGGCCCAGGCCCGGGGCGAACTCCCGCCCGAGGAGGACGAGGGCCTGGCCCGCCACACCACGGACCTGATCTTCGACGTGATCGCGGGCACGGTGGTGCACCGGGCCCTGGTGAGCTGCGAGCCCGTGGACGAACTGTGGGCGGGGGCCTTCACCGCCCTCCTGATGCACGGCCTCCAGGGCGCGGCCCGGGCCTGAGCGGCGGAACGGGGAAGGCCGGCCGTGCCCGCCGCCGCGGGGCGGGCACGACCGGCCTTCCACCGGATTCCGCGGGAGGGACCCCTGCCTAGAAGCCGGGCGGCTCCGTGTAGACGCCCCACTCGTCGCGCAGGACGTTGCAGATCTCGCCGAGCGTGGCCTCGGCGCGCACCGCGTCCAGCATGGCCGGGATCATGTTCGACCCGTCCCGGGCGGCGTCCAGCATCGCCTTCAGCGAGGCCGTCACCTTGGCGTCGTCGCGGCGCTCCTTGCGGGCGGCCAGGGCGCGGACCTGCTCGCGCTCCACCTCGTGGCTGACGCGGAGGATCTCCAGGTCGCCGGTGACGGAGCCGTGGTGGACGTTGACGCCGACGACCCGCTTGTCGCCCTTCTCCAGGGAGCGCTGGTACTGGAAGGCCGACTCGGCGATCTCGCCGGTGAACCAGCCGTCCTCGATGCCGCGCAGGATGCCGGAGGTGATCGGCCCGATGGGGTGCCGGCCGTCCGGGTGGGCGCGCAGGCCGCGCTCCTTGATCTGGTCGAAGATCTTCTCGGCGTCGGCCTCGATGCGGTCGGTGAGCTGCTCGACGTACCAGGAACCGCCCAGCGGGTCGGCGACGTTGGCGACGCCGGTCTCCTCCATCAGCACCTGCTGCGTGCGCAGCGCGATCTCGGCGGCCTGCTCGCTGGGGAGGGCGAGGGTCTCGTCGAGGGCGTTGGTGTGCAGGGAGTTGGTGCCGCCGAGGACGGCCGCGAGGGCCTCGACCGCGGTGCGCACGACGTTGTTGTACGGCTGCTGCGCGGTGAGGGAGACGCCGGCGGTCTGGGTGTGGAAGCGCAGCCACATGGCCTTGTCGGACTTCGCCCCGTAGACCTCCTTCATCCAGCGGGCCCAGATGCGGCGGGCGGCGCGGAACTTGGCGATCTCCTCGAAGAAGTCGAGGTGGGCGTCGAAGAAGAAGGAGAGGCCGGACGCGAAGTGGTCGACGTCCAGGCCGCGGGAAAGGCCGAGTTCCACGTAGCCGAAGCCGTCGGCCAGGGTGTAGGCGAGCTCCTGCGCGGCCGTCGCCCCGGCCTCGCGGATGTGGTAGCCGGAGACGGAGAGCGGCTTGTAGGCGGGGATGCCGTTCGCGCAGTACTCCATGAGGTCGCCGATGAGGCGCAGGTGCGGCTCGGGTTCGAAGAGCCACTCCTTCTGGGCGATGTACTCCTTGAAGATGTCGGTCTGGAGCGTGCCGTTGAGCACGGCCGGGTCGACGCCCTGGCGCTCGGCGGCGACCAGGTACATGCAGAAGGCGGGCACGGCGGGGCCGCTGATGGTCATGGAGGTGGTGACGTCGCCGAGCGGGATGTCCTTGAAGAGGACCTCCATGTCGGCGGCGGAGTCGATGGCCACGCCGCAGTGGCCGACCTCGCCGAGCGAGCGCGCGTCGTCGGAGTCGCGGCCCATCAGGGTGGGCATGTCGAAGGCGACGGAGAGGCCGCCGCCGCCGGCGGCCAGGATCATCTTGTAGCGCTCGTTGGTCTGCTCGGCGTTGCCGAAGCCGGCGAACTGCCGGATGGTCCAGGTCCGGCCGCGGTAGCCGGTGGCGTGCAGACCTCGGGTGAAGGGGTACTCCCCCGGCCAGCCGATGCGCTCGAACCCCTCGTAGGAGTCGCCGGGGCGGGGCCCGTAGACGGGGTCGACGTCATCTCCGGAGAGCGTCGTGAAATCGGCCTCGCGCTTGCGGGCCTTGTCGTAACGGGCCTGCCAGCGGCGGCGGCCCTCCTCGATGGCGTCAGCGTCCATACCCACGAATTTACTAGGACGTCCTAGTAAATGTCGATGGCAAACCCCCGGAGAGTCTCCCCGGGGGTGTCCGGATCCGGTCGGACCCGAGCGCGGCTCAGGCCTTGGCGGTCGCCATGCCGTCGGTGACCAGCGGCTCGATCTCGGCGCGGATGCCGCGCTCGACGAAGAAGGCGGCCAGCGGGATGGTCCCCGAGACCAGCACCCACAGCAGCTTGCCGAACGGCCACTTGGCCTTGGAGCCCAGGTCGAAGGCGAAGACCAGGTAGATCATGAAGAGCACGCCGTGGACCTGCGAGACCGCGAGGGTCAGGCCGGCCCCGGTGTCGAAGCCGTACTTCGCCACCATGCAGGCACAGAGGATCAGGAGCATGACCGCGGTCACGTAGGCCATGACGCGGTAGCGGGTCAGCACGCTTCGTTTCATGCCGTCGAGCCTAACCGTCCGTTTTGCGCGATCTTGACGCGGCCCCGCCCGCGGGGCGCGGTCGCGCGCTCACTTCTCCTCGAAGTCCTCGGCGGCCACCCGCAGCGGGCGCAGCAGCGCGAAGATCTCCGCGCACTCCTCCGAGTCGTACACCCCGAGGCCGAAATCGACCGCCATCAGGTCCTTCGTCGCCGCCTCGACCACCTCGCGGCCCTTCGCCGTGATCGAGGCGAGCGTGCCGCGGCCGTCCTGCGGGTTGGGCCGCTTGTCGACCAGCCCGGACCTCACGAGCCGGTCCACGGTGTTCGTCACCGAGGTCGGGTGGACCATCAGCCGCTCGCCGATCTTCGACATCGGCAGCTCGCCCGCCTGGGAGAAGGTGAGCAGCACGAGCGCCTCGTACCGGGCGAAGGTCAGCCCGTACGGCTTCACCACCGCGTCGACCCCGGCCAGCAGGATCTGGTGCGCGCGCATGATGGAGGTGATCGCCGCCATGGACGGCACGGGACCCCAGCGCTGACGCCAGAGCTCGTCGGCGCGGGCGATGGGGTCGAAGGGGAGGCTGAGCGGCTTGGGCATCCACCAGACCCTACCGGGCGGTCATTTCACCGCGAGCCCCGTCTCATTCCTCGACCGCCGCACTTCGGCCAGGAGCAGTACGACGACCCCGCTGCCGAGCGCACCCGACCCGGCGACCACGACGTGTGCCGGGAGGAACTCGGCGGCGGCACCGGCGAGGGCCATGCCGACCCCCTGGAGGGTCATCAGGCCCGTGCTCAGCAGGGTCATCGCCCGTCCGCGCAGCTCGTCGGGGACGGCGTCCACGTACATCCGGTCCAGCCCGAGGGTGTAGGCGTGCGCCAGCCCGGCGAGCAGCAGCGCCGCGAGGACCACGGCCGGGCCGGGGCGGACGGCGAACAGCAGGAGCGGGAGCAGGGAGACGGCGGCCAGCGGCGCCGTGATCCGCGAACGCGTTCGGGCGGTGAGCGCCGACCCCGCCCAGAGTTCACCCGCGACGGTGCCGACGGGCAGCGCGCACATCAGCACCCCGAGGGTGACGGTCCCCGCGCCGACGTCCTCGGTGTACGGGGCCAGCAGCGCCTCCGGCACGACGGCGAAGGCGGGCGGCAGCCAGCACAGCAGGGTGAGCGCCCGCAGCCGGCGCCCGCCGAGGACGGCCCGCAGCCCGGCCGCCGGGGACTCCCGCACGGCACCGGACCCCGCGGCGGCGCGGGCGGGCCGGGCCCGGGTCCCCAGGCGCAGCAGCAGTGCGGAGGCCAGGAACCCTGCGGTGGTCAGCGCGAGGGCCGCGCGCGGGGAGAGCGCGGCCAGCAGCAGGCCGCCGAGGCCGAACCCGGCGAGCTGGGCGCTCTGCGCGACCATCCGCAGCAGCGAGCGGCCGAGCACGAAGGCCTCGCCGGTCCCGAGGAGGTCGGTGAGGGATGCGCTGCGGGCGCCCTGGAAGAGGGGGGCCACGAAGGCCATGGCGCAGCGCAGGACGAGGATCCCCGCGACCGGCGTCCCCGGCCAGACCATGCCGGCCGCGCAGGCGGCGCACAGCAGGTCGCACCCGACGAGCACCCGCCGGGCGGGGTAGCGGTCGGCGAGCGGGGCGAGCAGGGTGCCGCCGAGGGCGTACGGCAGGAAGCCGAGGGCGAAGGTGAGCGCGCTCAGCAGGGGAGAGCCGGTGGCGCGGTAGACGAGGACGGTGAGGGAGATCTCGGCGACGACGACGCCGAGCAGGGACAGCAGGTGCGCGGCGAAGACGGCGCGGAACTCGCGGACCCGGAACAGCGGGCGGTACCCCGGGCCGGGGGTCGTTCGCGCTTCGTGGGTGGGCATGGCCCGAACCCTGGCGGGGCTACGCTGGCGGCCGTAGGGATTCGGCCCTGTCCGAATGTTCCGGGACGGGGGCTGCGTGGGGTTCCACTACCGGTTCGGGCCGGCCGACCTGCTCCGCTGCCGGTTCGCGATCTCCCCGCTCTGGGAGACGCAGGAGGCCGTACGGGTCCTGCTGCGCCCGCACCGGCAGGCGTACCACCTGCCCTGGCTGAGCCGGGTCCGGTCCGCCGCGGCCGGCCTGGACCTGCGTCCGCTGTGGCTGCTGATGCCGAGGAAGGGGCACAACCCGGACCTGCTGAGCCCCGCCCCGACCGGTCCGGAGGTCACCTTCGGGGAGGAGCTGGCCCGGGTGCGGGCGGCGGCCGGCGATCCGGAGGCCGCCCGCGAGGACCTGCGGCGGTCGCTGGTCTGCACCCCGGGGGCGGTGGACGGCGACATCGGGCGGCGGATGCTGGCGGACCCCGCGCGGGCGGTCGGGGAGCTGGCCGATCTGTACGAGCGGGCGTGGGAGCTGCTGATCGCCCCGCACTGGACCCGGCTGCGGGCCCTGCTGGAGGCGGACGTGCTGTTCCACTCCCGCCGGCTGGCGGCGGGCGGGCTCCAGGCTCTCCTCGACGGGCTCCACCCGGACCTGCGGTGGTGCGGGCAGGAGCAGACCCTGACGATCGAGCGCCCCTCCCACCACGACCGCGAACTCGGCGGGCATGGGCTGCTGCTGATACCGAGCGCGTTCGTCTGGCCGGAGGTGGTCGGCGGGTTCGACCCGCCCTGGCAGCCGGCGCTGGTGTACCCGGCCCGGGGCATCGGCGGGCTGTGGACGGCCGCGGCCGGTCCGGCGCCGCGGGCGCTGGCGGGGCTGCTGGGGCGGGGCCGGGCGGAGGTGCTGTGCGCGCTGCACGAGCCCGCCTCGACCACGGCGCTCGCGCACCGGCTGGGGCTGGCCCCCTCGACGGTGTCGGCCCACCTGAAGGCCCTCCGGGCGGCGGGCCTCCTCCTCCCGTTCCGCCGGGGCCACCAGGTCCTGTACGAGCGCACCCCGCTGGGCATCGCCCTCGCCGCGGGCTCCGCCGGCTGATCCGGGGGGCGGTGCCGCGGCCGTCCCGGGTCCCGGGGTGCCGCTGCGCCGGGCGGCGGGGGTCAGCCCCGGGTTCCCCGCCGGAGGCCGTGGCGGACGGCCCGCTGCGTGAGCGGGCCGAGGCCCTCCAGGACGCCGGCCAGCGCGGCCAGTTGCTCCAGCGCGTCCAGCGCCCGCCCGGCACCCTCCGGGTCCACCCCCTCGTACAGCTCGATGCCGACGAACGACGCGGCCGTGGCCCGGGCCAGCCCCGCCGGATCGGCGAAGCCGGCCAGCGGGGTCGCCGCCAGCAGCCGCCCCAGCACCGCCTCCAGCTCCTCGATCCACAGCCCCAGCCCGGCGGCGGTCGCCGCCGCCAGCGAGGGCGAGTTCTGCCCGGCGGCGAGGAGCTGCCCGAGCATGGCGACGTACCCGGCGGCCCGCTCCTCGGCGTGCATCTCGCGGGCGAACTCCAGCAGCTCGGGCAGGCTGCCGAGGGCGGCGAGCCGGTCGCGGTACCGGTCGACCCGCTGTTCGGCCCCGTACCGGCAGGCGGCGGCGAGCAGCTCGTCCACCGAGCCGAAGTGGTAGAAGATCAGCCCCTGTCCCACCCCGGCGGTGGCCGCGATGGTCCGGGCCGAGGCCTTGGCGATGCCCTGTTCGACCAGCGTGCGCAGGGCCCCTTCGAGGAGCTTCTCCTTCGTGGCCGCACTGCCCGCGCTCACGCCCGGACCTCCTCGCGGACGGGCCGCAGGTCGCCGCGGACGCCGTGCGCGCGGGCGTCGACGTACTCGGCGGTGAAGGAGCCCTCGTACCCGAAGAGCGGGCCGAAGCGGCGGTTGACCACCCGTACCCGGATCCGGAACCGGCCGGTGGCGTCGTCGAAGGACTCGCGCACCTCCGCGTCGCCGCCGATCAGCTCGGGCACGCGGACGTCGACGGGGCCCTCGCGGAAGCGGTGCTCGCCGGAGCGGATGAGCAGCGAGCCGTCGGGTTCGGCGCTCATGTGCAGGTCGCTGGCGAGGTGCTGGTGGGTGCCCAGGTAGTCGAGGACGCAGTCGCGTTCGGGGCTGTGGACCATCGTGGCGTCGAACCGGCGCGGCCCGTCCGGCAGCAGGAAGGTCCGTACGAAGGTGACGGTCTCCCGCCCGAAGGAGTCGGTGTAGGGGAGGTTCTCGATGACGAAGGGGACGTTCCGCCCTTCGCGCGGGACCAGGATGTTGCGGGTCCCGCCGAGCCGGAGGAACGGCTTCACGAAGCTGCGGCCGTGCCAGATCCGCTCCATGGTGCCCCGCCCGACGCAGCCCTCGCCGCTGTCCAGGCCGACGGAGAAGCGGCGCTGGATCTGCGGGTGCAGACGGTCGAAGTCGGCGCCCATGTGGGCCCGGAAGATGGAGGTCACGACGGCTCCAGGGTGGTCAGCAGGCTGGGGGCGGTTGCGGTGGTGCGGCCGGGCGGCGTGCGCAGGCAGCGGCGGGCGGCCGGGGTGCCGGGCAGCGGCGGCAGCAGCAGCGCGGCGGCGAGGACGGGCAGGGCGGCGGCGAGCGGGGCGCAGGCGAGGACGGCGGCGCAGAGCAGCACCCGCAGGGCGGTCTCGGCGAGGGCCCGGGCGAGGGCCCGGCCGGGCGGGGTGCCGCGTTCGCACCACAGCCGCAGCCGGTCGAAGGACCAGGCGGTGCCCCAGCCCATGAGGGGACGGAACACCAGCCGGTCGGCGAGGGCGCCGAAGCGGCCCCAGCGCGGCCGGTAGTCGTAGCCGGTGAGGAAGCGGATCCCGTCGGGGCCGGGGACGTAGCTCCAGTAGCCGCTGCCCACGGCGAGGAGGGACAGCGGATGGTCCGAGGCGAAGCGCAGGGCCGAGACGCGGGTGCCGTCGGGGCGGTGCCGTTCGCCGGCGGAGATCCCGGTGCCGGCGACGGAGAGGAAGGGCAGGACGCGGGTCGCGTACCGGAAGCGCTGGGGCTCGCCCTCGGCGCGCGGCAGGTAGTCGATGGAGGTGAACCTCAGGTCCCACCGCTGGTGCTGGGCCGGGTCCTGGCTGCGCTCCCAGAGCTCGTCCATCCCGGTGCGGATCACCGTCTCGACGTACAGGCCCATTCCGCCACCACCTCCCCCATCACCGTTTTGAGCGGTCGCTCAAAACGAAAGCTAGACGATTTTGAGCGGTCGCTCAACGACTTGAGCGACCGCTCAACTGTGAGCCCCGCCACATCCGGACGGGCCCCGGGCACGCGAAAAGCGCCCCCCGCCGACGGGCGGGGAGCGCTTTTCGGAAACGTTTCGACGGCGGTCACCGCGCGCCGCACATCGCACTTGGCCAGGCGTAATACGCGTCATACACTCCACGTGTGGCCAAGACCAGGATCAGCATCAGCCTTGAGGAGCACCAGGCCGACCGCATCAAGCGGCATGCCGAACGGGCGGGCCTGGATGTCTCCGCGTACCTCGTGCACGCGGCGACGCGGCAGATGGCCGAGACCGAGGCCATAGAGGATCAGTTCGCGAGCGTGGACGCCATCATCGCAGCGGCCGAGGCCGAGGCCGCAGGCCTCCCTTCGGAGGCCGTCGCGCCGGTCGGCGAGTTGACCGAGCAGGAGCGACGGGAGGTCGAATCCGCCCTCGACCTCGTCTACGGGCCGGACCGATCCGGCGCCCGCCCCGGAGAGGCCGCGTGAACGTGCGGGTCCCCGTCTACGACACGGGGATGCTGATCGCCCTGGCGGACCGCAAGGCCAAGCCGGCCCGCCTGCACGAGGCACTGAAGGCCACCCCTCACCGGGCGGTGGTCCTCGGGCCGGTGCTGGCCCAGGTATGGCGCCCGAATCCGGCACTCGTGCACGCGCTGGGCAGCGCCCTCAGGGACTGCACGGTGCCGCGGGCGCGCAGCTCGGCGCCGCCGATGCGCGAAACCAGGGCGGGCCGGCCTGAGTGCATCGCCTGCGCGACGGGCTTCGACCTGGCCGACTGGCACCGAATCGGCACCGTCCTGGGCCAAGCCCGACTCCCGACGAAGAAAAGGCCCGACGCGGTGGATGCCTGCGTCGCCCTGGCCGCCACGAAGCACGGCAGTGCAGTGATCTTCACCAGTGATCCGGAGGACATCGCCGCTTATCTCGCGGTGCTGAATCCGCCGGATGTGCACGTCCACGCCGTGTGAGCGTGTCAGCCCTCGGTCAGGTGCCGCTCCACCGTCTCGACCTTCGAGGTGATGCCGTCGGTGACGCCGGGCCGGATGTCGGCCTTGAGGATGAAGGAGACCCGGGGCGCCCGCTCCTCGACGGCGGCCACCGCGCGCCGCACCACGTCCATGACCTCGTCCCACTCGCCCTCGACGGTGGTGAACATGGCGTCGGTGCGGTTCGGCAGCCCGGACTCGCGCACGACTCGGACCGCGTCGGCCACGTACTCGCCGACCTCTTCGCCGACCCCCAGCGGGGTCACCGAGAACGCGACGATCACGCGTCCGCCGCCTGGCGCGCGCGGGCGGCGATGACGCTGTCGGTCTCGTCGCGCTTGAGCAGCTTGTCGCCGTACAGGCCGCCGAAGGGCAGCAGCGCGAGGACGAAGAACAGGGCGACCTTCTTCACCGGCCACTTCGCCTTGTTCCAGACGTCCAGCAGGAAGACCGCGTAGATGACGAACAGGATCCCGTGCAGGATCCCCAGCGGCATCATGAGGTAGTCGATGTCCGATACCCGGCTCAGCAGCGAGCCGAAGATCAGCAGGGCCGGGAACGACAGCGCCTCCGGAACGGAGATGAGGCGCAGCCGGTGCAGGGCGGAAGCGGTCTTGATGTCCACGTGGAACCTTCGGGGCCGGGTACCTGGGGTCCGTCCCAGTGTCTCAGCCGCCCTCCGCGATCTTCCCGCGGGGCCCCGGATCCCCCGAAGCCCGGTGATTGTGGCGGATATCGGCCCACCAGGCCCTGTTCGGCCCGGCCCGCTGCCGATACCTTCGTCCCCGTGGCTCAGTTCAGACTCCAAGGCAGCAAGGTGCTCGCCGTCGACCTGACCGGTGACGCCGTGAAAGCGAAGAACGGCGCCATGGTCGCGTACGACGGCCAGATGGCCTTCAAGAAGATGACCGGCGGCGGCGAAGGCCTCCGCGGAATGGTGACCCGCCGGCTGACCGGCGAACAGATGACCGTGATGGAGGTCCAGGGGCACGGCACCTGCTACTTCGCCGACCGGGCGAGCGAGATCAACCTCGTGAACCTGCGCGGCGAGAAGCTCTACGTCGAGTCCAGCAACCTGCTGTGCACCGACGCCGGCCTGCGCACCGGCACGACCTTCACCGGTCTGCGCGGCGCCACCACGGGCAACGGGCTCTTCACCACGACCGTGGAGGGCTCCGGCCAGGCGGCGATCATGTCCGACGGTCCGGCGGTGGTGCTGCGCGTCAGCTCCCAGTACCCGCTGTCGGTCGACCCGGGCGCGTACATCGCGCACACCGGCAACCTCCAGCAGTCCTTCCAGTCGGGGATCAACTTCCGGACCCTGATCGGCGAGGGCTCCGGCGAGGCGTTCCAGATCCGCTTCGAGGGCGAGGGCCTGGTGTACGTCCAGCCGAGCGAGCGCAACACGATCGGGGGTGACGTCTGATGCCGTTCCGCGAGATCAACTCGAAGATGGTCGAGGCCCAGGTGGTCCCCGGCCAGAAGATGTACAGCCAGCGCGGGGCGATGCTCGCCTACCGGGGCGAGGTCTCCTTCACCCCGAGCATCACCGGCGGCCAGGGCGGCGTCATGGGCATGATCGGGCGCCGGGTGGCGAACGAGCAGACCCCGCTGATGACGGTCGAGGGCAGCGGCACGGTGATGTTCGGCCACGGCGGCCACCACATCCAGGTGATCAACCTCCAGGGCGAGACGCTGTACGTCGAGGCCGACCGGCTGCTCGCCTTCGACGGCACCCTCCAGCAGGGCACGATGTTCATGGGCTCGCAGGGCGGCGTCATGGGCATGGTGCGCGGCCAGGTGACCGGCCAGGGCCTGTTCACCACCACCCTCAAGGGCCACGGCGCGGTCGCCGTGATGGCCCACGGCGGAGTGATCGAACTCCCCATCACCCCGAACCGGCCGGTCCACGTCGACCCGCAGGCGTACGTGGCCCACCACGGGGACGTCCGGAACAAGCTCTCCACCGCGCTCGGCTGGCGGGACATGGTGGGGCGCGGCTCGGGCGAGGCGTTCCAGCTGGAGCTGTCCGGCCAGGGCGCGGTCTACGTACAGGCCTCGGAGGAGAAGCTGTGAACTTTGGCCCCGTGAACCCGGGCCCGGGCGGCCCGACGGTCTTCGACCCGCACAGCCTGCCCTCCGACGACAACGTGAACGCGTACACCTTCTGCGTGGAGCTCAAGGGGAGCCAGTGGTTCCTGCAGAAGGGCAAGATGATCGCCTACTACGGGCGGATCGAGTTCAACGGCATCGGCAACGGCCGCTTCGACCGGCTGCTGCGCACCAGCTTCCACTCGCCGCTGCACGCCAGCGACTGGGTGGTCGCCGAGGGCCAGGGCAAGATGCTGCTCGCCGACCGGGCCTTCGACGTGAACTCGTACGACCTGGACAACGGCAACCTGACCATCCGGTCGGGGAACCTGCTGGCGTACCAGCCCACGCTGGCGCTGAAGCAGTCGATCGTCCCGGGTTTCCTGACCCTGATCGGAACCGGGAAGTTCGTCGCGGCGTCCAATGGACCGGTGGTCTTCATGGAGCCGCCGCTGCGTGTCGACCCGCAGGCGCTGGTGGGCTGGGCGGACTGCCCCTCCCCCTGCCACCACTACGACCACGGCTACATGTCGGGCGTGATGGGCGGCCTGCGCTCGCTGACCGGCATCGGCGGCACCTCCGGCGAGGAGCACCAGTTCGAGTTCGTCGGTGCGGGCACGGTCCTGCTGCAGTCGACCGAGCTGCTGATGGCCGAGCAGTCGGTGGGCGCGGTGGGCGCCGGGGCGGCCACGGGCAACGCCCAGGGCGTTCCGGGGGCCGGCCAGGGTCCGCTGGGGCAGCTGGGGGTGCCCCGGATGCCGGGGCAGCTGGGCGATCTCCAGCGGCGTCTCGGGCTGTGAGGTCCGCGGCCCGCACCGCCCGAATCCGATCTTCCTATTTTTGTACGTAATTCAACTTCTTAGGTAGAGTTCTTTCATGGAGACGATGGAGACCGAGACGGCCACCCGCTGGCTTACCGACGCCGAACAGTGCGCCTGGCGCACCCACCTGGACGTCAGCAGACTGCTGATGCACCAGCTGGAAAAGGATCTCCAGCCCTTCGGACTCACCAACAACGACTACGAGATCCTGGTGAACCTCTCGGAGTCGGAAGGCCTGCGGATGCGGATGAGCGACCTGGCCACGGCCACGCTCCAGTCCAAGAGCCGGCTCTCCCACCAGATCACCCGCATGGAGACCGCGGGCCTGGTCCGCCGGGTGAACTGCGAGTCCGACCGCCGCGGCCTGTACGCGGTCCTCACGGACGAGGGCATGGAGACCATGCGCAAGGTCGCCCCGCACCACGTGGCGTCCGTCCGCGAGCACTTCATCGACCTGCTGCCGCCGGAGGCCCTCCAGGCGCTGCGCGAGTCGCTGCGGCCGGTCGCGGAGCACCTGCGCGGCAACCGCGGCAAGATCTGAGCACGCGCCGTACACGTGTGAGAGGGCGGGGAGCCGAGGCTCCCCGCCCTCTCACGCGTTCCGCACCCCTCGGCCCCCGGCCCTCAGCCCTCGGCCAGGCTGTCCAGCAGCGCGTCCGCGGCCGCGTACGGGTCCAGCTCGCCGGCCGCCACCCGGGCCGCCAGCGCGTCCAGGTGCGCGTCCCCGCGCAGGTCGGCCAGGCGCCCCCGCAGCGCGGTGATCGCGATGGTCTCCACCTCACGGGCCGCCCGCGCGGCCCGGCGCTCGGCCAGCACCCCGCGCTCGTCCATCCACGCCCGGTGCTTCTCCAGCGCCTCGACCAGCTCGTCGATGCCCTGGCCCTTGGCCGCGACCGTCTTGACGATCGGCGGCCGCCAGTCGCCGGGCCCCCGGGTCTCGCCCAGGCCCAGCATGTGGTTCAGCTCCCGGGCGGTGGCGTCCGCGCCGTCCCGGTCCGCCTTGTTCACCACGTACACGTCGCCGATCTCCAGGATCCCCGCCTTCGCGGCCTGGATCCCGTCGCCCATCCCGGGCGCGAGCAGCACCACCGAGGTGTCGGCCTGCGAGGCGATCTCCACCTCGGACTGCCCGACGCCGACGGTCTCGACCAGGATCACGTCGCAGCCGGCCGCGTCCAGCACCCGGATCGCCTGCGGGGCCGCCCAGGCGAGCCCGCCCAGGTGCCCGCGGGTGGCCATGGAGCGGATGTAGACCCCCGGGTCGGAGGCGTGGTCCGACATCCGGACCCGGTCCCCGAGCAGGGCCCCGCCCGAGAAGGGCGAGGACGGGTCGACCGCGAGCACGCCGACCCGCTTGCCGGCCGCGCGGTACGCCGAGACCAGCGCCGACGTCGAGGTCGACTTGCCGACCCCCGGGGAGCCGGTCAGCCCGACCACGTACGCGCCGCCGGTCAGCGGGGCCAGGGCGGCCATCACCTCGCGCAGTTGCGGGGACGCCCCCTCGACCAGTGAGATCAGCCGGGCCACGGCCCGCGGCCGGCCCTCACGGGCCTGCGCCACCAGCGTGGGGACGTCCACCGTCGCCATGCGCTCGCCCCTACGCCTTCGGGACGCGGATCACGAGGGCGTCGCCCTGGCCGCCGCCACCGCACAGGGCCGCCGCACCGGTACCGCCGCCGCGCCGCTTGAGCTCCAGCGCCAGGTGCAGCACCACGCGGGCGCCGGACATGCCGATCGGGTGGCCCAGGGCAATGGCGCCGCCGTTGACGTTCACCTTTTCCGGGGTCACGCCGAGGTCCTTCATTGACTGCACGGCCACCGCCGCGAAGGCCTCGTTGATCTCGATGAGGTCCAGGTCGGAGACCTCCAGGCCGTCCTTCTTCAGGGCGTGCAGGATCGCGTTCGAGGGCTGCGACTGGAGGGAGTTGTCCGGGCCGGCCACGTTGCCGTGGGCGCCGATCTCGGCCAGCCACTCCAGGCCCAGCTCCTCGGCCTTCGCCTTGCTCATCACGACCACGGCGGCGGCGCCGTCGGAGATCTGCGAGGAGGTGCCGGCGGTGATGGTGCCGTCCTTGGCGAACGCCGGGCGCAGCTTGCCCAGGGACTCCGCCGTGGTCTCGGGGCGGATGCCCTCGTCGGCGGCGAAGATCACCGGGTCGCCCTTGCGCTGCGGGATCTCGACCGGGGTGATCTCGGCCTCGAAGACGCCGTTCTTCTGCGCGGCCGCGGCCCGCTGGTGGGAGGCGGCGGCGAACTCGTCCTGCGGGGCGCGCTCGATGCCCAGGCGGGTGTTGTGCTTCTCGGTGGACTCGCCCATCGCGATGCCCTCGAAGGCGTCGGTCAGGCCGTCGTAGGCCATCGCGTCCAGCATCTCGATCGCACCGTACTTGTAGCCCTCGCGGGACTTCGGCAGCAGGTGCGGGGCGTTGGTCATCGACTCCTGGCCGCCCGCGACCACGATGTCGAACTCCCCGGCGCGGATGAGCTGGTCGGCCAGCGCGATGGCGTCCAGACCCGACAGGCACACCTTGTTGATGGTGAGCGCGGGCACGTTCATGGGGATGCCCGCCTTCACGGCGGCCTGGCGGGCGGGGATCTGGCCCGCGCCGGCCTGGAGCACCTGGCCCATGATCACGTACTGGACCTGGTCGCCGGAGATCCCGGCCCGCTCCAGCGCGGACTTGATGGCGAAGCCGCCGAGGTCGGCGCCCGAGAAGGACTTCAGCGAGCCGAGCAGCCGCCCCATGGGCGTGCGGGCCCCGGCGACGATCACTGAGGTGGTGTTGTTCGTTCCGGACATGAGGCACAGCCCCTTGAGGATGAGGAGTGAACGAGGGTTTACCCGAATGTACTGAGCGGTACCCGCGCAGTCACCGGGCAGTCGGTGTGATCGCTGGCACGTTGCGTGACCACCCTCCTCGGCGGTGCACTGGTCCCATGCTGACAAGAATCGACCACATCGGGATCGCCTGCTTCGACCTGGACAAGACCGTCGAGTTCTACCGTGCCACGTACGGTTTCGAGGTGTTCCACACCGAGGTCAACGAGGAGCAGGGCGTCCGCGAGGCCATGCTCAAGATCAACGAGACCTCCGACGGCGGGGCCTCCTACCTCCAGCTCCTGGAGCCCACCCGCGAGGACTCCGCGGTGGGCAAGTGGCTGGCCAAGAACGGCGAGGGCGTGCACCACATCGCCTTCGGCACCGCCGACGTCGACGGCGACGCCGAAGCCATCCGCGGCAAGGGCGTCCGCGTCCTCTACGACGAGCCCCGCATCGGCTCCATGGGCTCCCGGATCACCTTCCTGCACCCCAAGGACTGCCACGGAGTCCTCACCGAGCTGGTCACCTCCAACCCCCAGGCCGGCGACCACTGACGCGATCGCCCCTCGTCACGGCACACCGCCGCCCGCGGTGTGCCGGCGGCGGCTCCGCCCCGATGACGGGCTCCACGTCAACGACGCTACGCCCCACGCGTGGACAGATTCATTCGAACATCGCAAATCCACGCATGGTGGGCCCATCGATCGGGACGTCTCACCCCCCGGGCCGGGGCCGCCCGGCAGCAGCGCACTGATGTCCCCATTCCCCGGCCGGTAGAGTGGCCATGGCTCGGCCGGGGTTCGGTGCGGAACGGGGTCGGGGCCGAGAGCCCTGCCCCGACATCTGACACCATTCCCCCGGGGGCGTCGTTCAGCGGGCGAGCGATGCTCATTTGGGAGTGAGCTTGCGACCAGGGGACGGATGGGACCGCGCTGTGCGGGGCTACGAAAGCCAGGAGAGCCATCAGGCCGAAGCCGACCATCTCACGCGCTTCGAAGCCGAGATGGAGCGGCTGAAGAAGGAGCGCGGGAAGGCCGTCCAGCACGCCGAGGACCTCGGGTACCAGGTCGAGGTGCTGCGCGCCAAGCTGCATGAGGTGCGGCGCGCGCTCGCGTCCCGCCCTGCCTACGACGGCGCGGACATGGGCTACCAGGCGGAGCAGCTGCTGCGCAACGCCCAGGTGCAGGCCGACCAGATGCGGTCCGACGCCGAGCGCGAGCTGCGCGACGCCCGGGCGCAGACCCAGCGCATCCTGCAGGAGCACGCCGAGCACCAGGCGCGCCTGCAGGCCGAGCTGCACGCCGAGGCCGTCAACCGGCGCCAGCGCCTGGACCAGGAGCTCAACGAGCGCCGCCAGACCGTCGAGGCGCACGTCAACGAGAACGTCGCCTGGGCCGAGCAGCTGCGCGCCCGGACCGAGTCCCAGGCACGCCGGCTCATGGAGGAGTCCCGCGCCGAGTCCGAGCAGGCGCTGAACGCCGCCCGCGCCGAGGCCGCCCGGACCGCCGAGGAGGCCCGCCGCCGGCTCGCCGCAGACGCCGAGGCCGCACGCACCGAGGCCGAGTCGGCACTGCTGCGCGCCCGCAAGGAGGCCGAGCGGCTGCTGGCCGCCGCCTCCGCGCAGGCCCAGGAGGCCACCGAGCACGCGGAGCGGCTGCGCTCCACCACCACCGCCGAGGCCGAGCAGACCCGGCAGCAGACCATGGACCTCGGCCGGGTCGCCGAGGCCCGCGTCCAGGAGGCCGACGGGGCGCTGCGCGCCGCCCGGGCCGAGGCGGAGAAGCTCCTCGCGGAGGCCAAGGAGAGCGCCGCCCGGCAGCTCGCCTCGGCAGAGTCCGTCAACGACCAGCGCACCCGCACCGCGAAGGAGCAGGTCGCCCGGCTGGTCGGCGAGGCCACGAAGGAGGCCGAGGTCCTCAAGGCCGAGGCCGAGCACGCGCTGGCCGACGCCCGCGCGGAGGCGGAGCGGCTGCGCACCGAGGCCGGCGAGCAGGCCCGTACGGCCGCCGCCGAGGACACGGCGGCGCAGCTGGCGAAGGCGGCCCGGACCGCCGAGGACGTGCTGAACAAGGCCTCGGAGGACGCCCGGGCGACGACCCGCGCCGCCTCCGAGGAGGCCGAGCGGATCCGCCGCGAGGCGGAGACCGAGGCGGACCGGCTGCGCGCCCAGGCGGCGGCCACGGCCGACGAGCTCAAGGGCGCCGCGAAGGACGACACCGAGGAGTACCGGGCCCGCACGGTCGAACTCCAGGAGGAGGCGCGGCGGCTGCGCGGCGAGGCCGAGCAGCTGCGCGCGGAGGCCGTCGCCGAGGGCGAGCGCATCCGCGGCGAGGCCCGCCGCGAGGCCGTCGGGCAGATCGAGGAGGCGGCGAAGACCGCCGAGGAGCTGCTCGGAAAGGCCAAGGCGGACGCCGACGAGCTGCGCTCCGGCGCGACCGCCGAGAGCGAGCGGGTCCGCGCCGAGGCCGTGGAGCGGGCCACCACCCTGCGCCGGCAGGCCGAGGAGACCCTGGAGCGGACCCGCGCGGAGGCCGAACGGCTGCGCGCGGAGGCCGAGGAGCGGGCCGAGGCCCTGACGGCCGAGACGGACGCCGCCGTACGGGCGCGCCGCGAGGAGACCGAGCAGGCCCTGGCGGCCAAGCGCGCCGAGGCGGACTCGGAGCTGGTCCGGCTGCAGTCGGACGCCGAGGCCCGGCTGACGTCGGCGGAGCAGACGCTGCGCGAGTCCCGCCTGGCGGCGGAGAACATCCGCAAGGAGACCACCGAGGAGAACGACCGGCTGCGCGCCGAGTCGGCCGAGCGGATCCGCACCTTCCAGGCGCAGGCGGAGGCGGAGTCCGAGCAGCTGCGCTCCGACGCCGCGCAGGACGCGGGCCGGGTCCGCGCGGAGGCCGAGCTGGTCTCCGTACGGCTGCGCGCCGAGGCGGAGGCCGAGTCCGAGCGGGTGCGCACCGAGGCGCAGGAGACCGCCGACCGGCTGCGCGCCGAGGCGAAGGCCGCGGCCGAGCGGGTGGCGGCGGAGGCCGCCGAGGCGCTGGCCGCAGCCCAGGAGGAGGCCGCGCGGCGCCGCCGGGAGGCCGAGGAGACCCTGTCGGCGGCCCGGACGGACGCGGGCAACGAGCGGGCGCAGGCCCGTGAGCAGAACGAGGAGCTGCTGGCGCAGGCCCGCAAGCGCTCGGAGGAGGCGCAGGCCGAGGCGGCCCGCCTGACCGAGGAGGCGGAGCGCCGCGCGGCGGAGCTGGTCGCGGCGGCCGAGGCCACCGCGCAGCAGGTGCGCGACTCCGTGGCCGGCCTGCACGAGCAGGCCGAGGAGGAGATCAGCGGCCTGCGCAGTGCGGCCGAGCACGCGGCGGACCGTACCCGCACGGAGGCGGAGCAGGAGGCGGACCGGGTCCGCGCCGACGCCCACGCGGAGCGCGAGCGGGCGGCCGAGGACGCCGCGCGGGTGCGCACCGAGGCCCGTGTGGAGACGGACGCGGCGAAGGAGCTGGCGGCGCGGACCGTCGGCGACGCGATCACCGAGGCGGAGCAGCTGCGGGCCGACACGGCCGAGTACGCGCAGCGGGTGCGCACCGAGGCGACGGACGCCCTGGCGGCGTCCGAGCGGGACGCGGCGCGGACCCGGGCGGACGCCCGGGACGACGCGAACCGGATCCGCGGCGAGGCGGCGGAGTCCCTGGAGGCCTCGCGCGCCGAGGGCGCCCGGGTCGTGGCCGAGGCCGAGGCGGAGGCGGAGCGCCTCACCGAGGAGACCCTCGCGGCGAACGCGGCGACGGTCACCGACGCCCAGGCGGAGGCGGACCGGCTGACGGCCGAGGCCGTCGAGGCGGCGGACGCCACCCGCGCCGAGGCCGCGGGCACCCTGGACGAGGCGCGCGCCGAGGCCAACCGGCTGCGCACGGAGGCCGCCGAGCAGGCGGACCGGCTCATCACCGAGGCGGCGTCCGAGGCGGACAGGCTCACCGAGGAGACCCGTGCGGCGAACGAGCGCACGGTCGGCGAGGCGGCCGCGGAGGCCGAGCGGCTGACGGCCGAGGCGGCACGGGTCCTGGAGGAGGGCGAGGCGCGGGCCGCCGCCCTGAAGACGCAGGCGGCCGACACCCTGGCCGCCGCCGAGCGCGATTCGGCGCGGATCCTGGTGGAGTCGCGCGCGGAGGGCGACCGGCTCGTCGAGGAGACCCGCGCGGCCAACGAGCGCACGGTCGCCGAGGCCGCGGCGGAGGCCGACCGGCTCGTCGCGGAGGCGGCGCGGACGCTGGAGGAGGCCCGCACCGAGGGCGGCCGGATCATCGGCGAGGCCACCGCGGAGGCGGAGCGCGTCACGGCCGCGGCCAACGAGACGCTGGAGGCCGCCGAGCGGGACGCCGAGCAGACCCTGGACGAGGCGCGCGGCGAGGGCAACCGGCTGCGCACCGATGCCGCGGAGCAGGCGGACCGGCTCATCACCGAGGCGGCGTCCGAGGCGGACAAGCTCACGGAGCAGACCCGCAAGGACAACGAGCGCACGGTCGGCGACGCGGCCGCCGAGGCGGAGCGGCTGCGCGCGGAGGCGGCGGAGGCGCTGGCCTCGGCGCAGGAGCACGCGACCCGTACCCGGTCCGAGGCGGAGCGGGTGAAGGCGGAGGCGGCGACCGACGCGGAGCGCACCCGTACCGAGACGCGCGAGGAGTCCGAGCGGCTGCTGGACGAGGCCCGCGAGGAGGCCAACAAGCGGCGCACGGAGGCCGCCGAGCAGGTGGACCGGCTCATCACGGAGGCGGCCGCGGAAGCGGACAAGCTGACCTCGGACGCGGGCCGGCAGGCCCTCGCCGCCACCACGGCGGCCGAGGAGCAGGCCGACGCGATGGTCGACGCCGCCCGCAAGGAGGCCGCGCGCATCACGTCGGAGGCGACCGTGGAGGGCAACTCCACGGTGGAGAAGGCCCGCACGGACGCGGACGAGCTGCTGGTCGGCGCGCGTACGGACGCGGCCGCGATAAGGGAGCGGGCGGAGGAGCTGCGCTCCCGCGTCGACTCCGAGGTGGAGGAGCTGCACGAGCGTGCCCGCCGCGAGTCCGCCGAGCAGATGAAGTCGGCCGGCGAGCGCGTGGACAAGCTGGTCCGCGCGGCGACCGAGCAGAGTGCCGAGGCGGAGGCGAAGGCCAAGGAGCTGGTGTCGGACGCGAGCAGCGAGGCGAGCAAGGTCCGCATCGCGGCCGTGCGCAAGGCCGAGGCGCTGCTCAAGGAGGCCGAGACGAAGAAGGCGGAGCTGTCGCGGCAGGCCGAGAAGGTGCTCGCGGAGGCGACGGCGGAGGCGGAGCGGCTGGTCGACGAGGGCCGTCGCGAGCTGGAGGTCCTGGTGCGCAGGCGCGAGGACATTCAGGCGGAGATTTCCCGTGTCCAGGACGTTCTTGAGGCGTTGGAATCATTCGAGGCACCTTCGGGTGGCGGAAAGCCCGCATTGGGTGGCCAGGGCGCGGGGGGCGTGAGGGCCGGCGCATCAGCGGGTTCCACTCGTTCGGGTGGCAAGGTGTCAGAGGGGTAGTCAGAACACCGGATGTGTGCTTCTGAGGGAGGTTCAGTCGAAGGAGTGACAATCATTCCGTCGCCTTGCCACTCAAAAGGGGTGTCATTGTCCAGGGCAAACCCGGATTGACTCGATGACACGCCGCCCTGGCGCCTAGGATTCCCCTTAACACCTCACGTAGCACCTCATCGGTCTCATTCGACAGGAACCCCATGAGCGACACTTCCTCCCCCTTCGGCTTCGAGCTCGTGCGGCGTGGTTACGACCGCGGTCAGGTGGACGACCGCATTACCAAGCTGGTCTCCGACCGCGACAGCGCCCTAGGACGTATCAACTCTCTGGAAAAGCGGATCGAGGAGCTGCACCTCGAAACGCAGAACGCCCAGGCCCAGGTGAGCGACGCCGAGCCGTCGTACGCCGGTCTCGGCGCCCGGGTCGAGAAGATCCTGCGGCTGGCCGAGGAGGAGGCGAAGGACCTGCGCGAGGAGGCCCGTCGCGCGGCCGAGCAGCACCGTGAGCTGGCCGAGTCGGCGGCCCAGCAGGTGCGCAACGACGCCGAGTCGTTCGCGGCGGACCGGAAGTCGAACGCGGAGGACGAGGGCGTCCGCATCGTCGAGAAGGCCAAGGGCGACGCGGCCGCCCTGCGCGCCGAGGCCCAGAAGGACGCGGCCTCCAAGCGCGAGGAGGCCGACGCCCTGTTCGAGGAGACCCGCGCCAAGGCCGCCCAGGCCGCCGCGGACTTCGAGACCAACCTGGCCAAGCGCCGCGAGCAGTCGGAGCGCGACCTGGCCTCGCGTCAGCAGAAGGCCGAGAAGCGCCTGGCGGAGATCGAGCACCGGGCCGAGCAGCTGCGCCTGGAGGCCGAGAAGCTGCGTACGGACGCCGAGCGCCGGGCCCGCCAGACGGTGGAGACCGCGCAGCGCCAGGCCGAGGACATCGTGGCCGACGCCAACGCCAAGGCCGACCGCATCCGCAGCGAGTCCGAGCGCGAGCTGGCGGCGCTGACCAACCGCCGCGACTCCATCAACGCGCAGCTGACCAACGTCCGCGAGATGCTGGCGACGCTGACGGGCGCGGCCGTGGCGGCCGCCGGCTCCCCGATCGACGACGAGCCGGTCACCCGGGGCGTCCCGGCGCAGCAGAGCCGTTAGTACGCCCGCGCGTACGCCGCCGTCTACCCGCGGGTAGCGAAACCGGCACATCAGGGGCCGTATGTCACCTTTTTGAGGTGGCGTACGGCCCCTGGGCGTTCTAGCGTGGCCGCATGATCGAGCTTGAGGGCCTTACGAAACGATTCGGCGCGAAGACCGCCGTGGACAACCTCAGCTTCCAGGTCAGACCGGGGGTGGTGACCGGCTTCCTCGGCCCCAACGGGGCGGGCAAGTCCACGACCATGCGCATGATGCTCGACCTCGACCGCCCGACCGGCGGCACGGTCCGGATCGACGGGAAGCACTACCGGGACCTGCCGGAACCGCTGAAGCACATCGGGGCGCTGCTGGACGCGAAAGCCATGCACGGCGGTCGCAGCGCGTACAACAACCTTCTCTGCCTGGCCCAGTCGAACCGGATCCCGGAGCAGCGGGTGGCCGAGGTGCTGGACCTGGTCGGCCTGACGGCCGTGGCCAAGAAGAAGTCGAAAGGATTTTCGCTCGGAATGGGCCAGCGGCTGGGAATCGCCGCTGCCCTGCTGGGAGATCCGGAGATCCTCATGTTCGACGAACCGGTCAATGGTCTGGACCCCGAGGGAATTCTCTGGATCCGCAATCTTATGAAGGGGCTGGCATCGGAAGGGAGAACGATCTTCGTCTCCTCCCACTTGATGAGCGAAATGGCTTTGACCGCAGACCATTTGATCGTCATCGGACAGGGAAAGCTCCTTGCCGACATGTCCATGTCTGATTTCATCCACCAGAACTCCCGCAGTTACGTACGGTTGCGCTCGCCACAGCAGGAACGCCTCAAGGACGTACTGCACGAGGCCGGCATCAACGCGGTCAGCGTGCCCGCCACCGGCACCCTGGAGATCGACGGCGTCGAACCCGAGCGGCTCGGCGAACTCGCCGCCCAGCACCAGATCGTGCTGCACGAACT
The DNA here is from genome assembly GCF_050275515.1 of Streptomyces sp. NPDC004126. Lineage (NCBI taxonomy): Bacteria > Bacillati > Actinomycetota > Actinomycetes > Kitasatosporales > Streptomycetaceae > Streptomyces > Streptomyces sp. NPDC004126. The sequence goes on from NZ_JBNNPF010000026.1 coordinate 113,014, forward strand.
CAGCCCGCAACGGGCTTCACTGGAGGAAGCGTTCATGCGCATGACGGCGGACTCCGTCGAGTACCACGCCCACGCGCCGGGCGCGCCCGTGCCGGGGCCCGCGTGGGGCGCCGGCTTCGAGGCGCCGACCCGCAAGGGCGGTGAGTGAGGTGGCCTACTCCGCCGTCCTCCGGTCCGAGTGGACCAAGATCCGCACCGTCGCCTCGACCAGCTGGACCCTGGCCACCACGCTGCTGGTCACCGTCGCCATGGGCGCCGGGCTGTGCGCCGTGGTCAACGCGACGTTCGAGGACATGCCGAAGGCCTCGCAGATCACCTTCGACGCCACGCAGATGAGCTTCTCGGGGATGATGCTGGGCCAGCTGGCCATGCTGGTCTTCGGCGCGATGGTCGTCGGCAGCGAGTACGGGACCGGCATGGTCCGCACCTCCCTCGCCGCCGTGCCCCGGCGCGGCACCCTGCTGCTGGGCAAGGTCAGCGTGGCCACCGGCCTCGCCCTGGTCGTCGGCCTGGCCACCGGCTTCCTGTCCTTCTTCCTCGGCCAGGCCCTCCTCGGCGACCACAGCACCTCCCTCGGCGAGGAGAACGTCCTGCGCGCGGTGATCGGCGTGGGCCTGTACCTGGCCCTGCTCGCCGCGTTCGCCATCGGGATCTCGATGGTCCTGCGGAACTCGGCGGCCGCGATCTCGCTCCTGATCACCTTCGTCCTGATCCTGCCGATCGTCCTCAGCCTGGTCGACGCCACCCGCAAGATCGCGAACTACCTGCCCAACATGGCGGGCTCCGCGATCATGCAGACCGTCGCCTCGGCGGACGCCGACACCCCCTACGGCCCCTGGGGCGGACTCGGGATCATGGCGCTGTGGTCCCTGGCCGCCATCGCCGCCGGCTACCTCACCCTCGCGAAGCGGGACGCCTGACCGGCCCGCGGTGACGCGGGGTGTCCGTCTCACGACGGACGTCCCGCGTACTACGGGACATCCCCGGGTCGGATCTCAGGGGCAGCTCAGGGATCCGGCCCGGGAGGGAACCGCAGGAGCCTCGATATCCTCTTAAGGCGTACGCGGGCGAGAGCCGTCCCGGCTGGCAAGGGGCACAAGGATGATCGAGGCAGTCGGCCTGACCAAGCGCTTCGGCGCCAAGACCGCCGTCGACCAGCTGTCCTTCCAGGTCAAGCCGGGTCACGTGACGGGCTTCCTGGGACCCAACGGCTCCGGCAAGTCCACCACCATGCGCATGGTCCTCGGGCTGGACCGGCCCACCTCCGGCCGCGTCACGATCAACGGCCTCCCCTTCCGGGAGCTGCCGAACGCCCAGCGGCACGTCGGCGCCCTGCTCGACGCCAAGGCCGTGCACGGCGGCCGCCGGGCCCGCACGCACCTGCTGTCCATCGCCCAGCTCTCCGGGATCCCCGAGAAGCGCGTGGACGAGGTCCTCGGCGTGGTCGGCCTGCAGGACGCGGCCCGCCAGCGCACCAAGGGCTTCTCCCTCGGCATGGGCCAGCGCCTCGGCATCGCCGCCGCCCTGCTCGGCGACCCCCAGGTGCTGCTCTTCGACGAGCCGGTCAACGGCCTCGACCCCGAGGGCATCCTCTGGGTCCGCAACCTCATGCGGAAGCTGGCCGCCGAGGGCCGGACCGTCTTCGTCTCCTCGCACCTGATGAGCGAGATGGCCCTCACCGCCGACCACCTGATCGTGATCGGCCGGGGCCGGCTGCTGGCCGACATGAGCACCCAGGACTTCATCACGCACAACTCGGCCGGATTCGCGCGGGTGCGTGCCGCCGCCGGCCCCGCGGACGACGGCTCCGACGGCCGGACCACCCTCGCCTCCGCCCTGACCCGGGCGGGCGGCCGGGTCCTCCAGGAGCCCGACGGGGCGCTGCGCGTGACCGGGCTGGAACTGCCCCGCGTCAGCGACCTCGCGCACGAGGCCGGCGTACGCCTGTGGGAGCTCTCCCCGCACCGGGCCTCGCTGGAGGAGGCCTACATGCGGATGACGCAGTCCTCCGTCGAGTACACCTCCACCGAGGACCCCCGCGCCGAGCTGTGGGAGCCCGAGCCGCTGGCCGTCCCGGAGTGGGAGGAGGAGGCGGCCGTCCCCGCCGACACCGCGGCGAGCTTCTTCGCTCCCCCGCCGCCCGGATCCGGGCGCCCCTTCCTGATGCCGGGCAGCGCCGCCGATCTGGCCCGCGGCTCCGAGAACACCCCCGAGGAACACCGATGACCCCCACCCCCGCCGGCCCGCCCGCGGCGAGCGCGGAGCAGCCGCAGGCGTACAGCTCGCCGCTGCCCACGCCGCGGCCGCACCTGGGGCACGCCATCGCCTCGGAATGGACGAAGCTGACCTCCGTGCGCTCCACCCTGTGGACGCTCGGCTCCCTCGTGGCGCTGGTCGTCGGCGTCGGCATGGTCGCCGTGCTGCAGACCACGGCCGCCGACTACCAGTACCTCCCCTTCACCGGCCCCGCCCTCTTCGGGCTGATGGCCGGCCAGGTGTCGGTGATCGTGCTGGGCGTGCTGACGATCTCCTCCGAGTTCGGCACCGGCCTGATCCGCACCACCTTCACCGCCGCCCCCGAGCGGCTGCGGGTGCTCACCGCCAAGTACCTGGTCTTCGGCACCTGCGCGTTCCTCGTGACCCTGGGCTCGGTGCTGTTCGTCGGCCTGTGGGCCGCGATCCTGCACAACGGGCCCGCCGCCGGGACGCACGGCCTGAGCGACTGGACGGGCGCGGTCGCCGGCTCGTTCTACGTGACCCTGCTGGGGGTCCTCGCGCTCGCGGTCGGGGCGCTCGTACGGCACTCCGCGGGCGGGATCGCGGTCATGCTCGGCGTGGTCACGATGCCCCCGGTGCTCGGGGCGATACTGACCTCCTGGCCCGTCACCTCGTCGCTCGGGGGGCTGGTGCTCCGCTACAACGCCCCGGTGGGCCTGGTCCAGCTGTTCGGGCTGCAGGGCGTCGACATGGAGGGCCGGTCGGCCCCCAGCGACGTGGTCCAGCTCGTCCTGCTGCTGGTGGTGACGGCGGGCTCGGTCATCGCCTCGTACGCGGTGGTGCGCCGCCGGGACGTCTGACCGGCGGCCTAGTACCTGGGCGCGTTGCGGGACCGCTGCACCTTGGAGGTGCGGCGGTCCTTCGCGTTCCAGCAGGCCTTGTGCCAGTGCCGGCGGTCGTCGACGCCGCCGTACTCGGGCCACGCCACCAGGTGCGGGGTGCCGGAGGGGATCTCCTGGTCGCAGCCCGGGCAGCGGTAGCGCTTGCCCGCGGCGCCGGCCCCCGCGACGTGCCGGACCTTCCAGTCCTCGCCCAGGTACTCCTCGGTGCGCTCCAGGCCGAACCGGTCGAGGCCGGTGGCAGGTCGTTCGTCCGGAGTCTCGCCGCCCCTGGGGCGGTTGTGGCGCGGTGACACGTATACCTCACGAAGGGGCGGCCGACAGTGACTTTCTCCCAGACTACGCGCAGCGAGCCGGGGTACCCGCAGGGTGGCAGGTGGACGCAGTCCCTCCGCAGGGAGCTGGCCCGACAATCTCAATAACTTTCCTGTCAGGCCGTGCCTTTGGCACGTGTCAGACGTTGTTGCCAGCAGACGTCGATGCCGTCGACGAGTCGGTCCGCCTGGGGGAGGCCGCGTCAGCCGCGAGGAGGCTAAGGGCGATGATGCGCGTAGGAGCGTTTGTACTGGCGGCCCAGTTCCCGGGTCAGGGACAGGGCGAGGCACTGCACCGGGCGGTGCGCACCGCCGAGGTGGCCGAGGAGTCCGGGCTGGACTCGGTCTGGCTCGCCGAGCACCACTTCGTGCCGTACGGGGTCTGCCCGTCGGCGGTGACCCTGGCGGCCCTGCTGCTGGGCCGGACCCGGCGGCTGCGGGTGGGCACGGCGGTCAGCGTGCTGCCGAACACGCACCCGGTGGCCCTCGGCGAGCAGGCGGCCCTGCTGCACGTCACCTCGGGCGGCCGGTTCACCCTGGGGGTGGGGCGCGGCGGGCCGTGGGTGGACCTGGAGGTGCTCGGAGCCGGCCTGGAGGCGTACGAGACCGGCTTCCCGGAGGACCTCGACCTGCTGCGGCGCTGGCTGGCGGAGCCCCGGGTGGAGGCGGCCGGCCCGCGGCACTCCTTCCGCGAGGTGGCCGTCGTACCGCGGCCGTCCGACGCGCTGGACGGTGACGGGACGGGGCCGGAAGTGATCGTCGCCTGCACCTCCCCGGCGTCGGTACGGCTGGCCGCGGAGCGCGGGCTGCCGATGCTGCTGGGCATGCACTGCGGGGACGAGGAGAAGGCCGAGCAGGTCGCGCTGTGGCGGCGGACCGCGCTGGCGCACGGGCACTCGCCGGAGTCCGTACGGGCGGCCGGGCACGTGTCGGCCGGGGTCTGCCAGCTGGCGGACCGCTCGGCCGACGCGCGCGAGACCCTGCTGAAGTCGATGCCGGGCTGGTTCCGCCAGGGCCTGGACGCCCATGTGACGGTGGACGGCCGGCAGCGCGCGATGCGGGACCCGCACGCGTACACGGAACTGCTGTGCAACCTGCACCCCGTCGGCAGCCCCGCCCTGGCGGCGGACCGGCTGGCGCAGACCTCTCAGCGGACGGGCATCACCCGCTTCGCCCTGCTGACGGAAGGGTCCGGTGACCTCGCCGCCACGGAGGACAACGTCCGCCGTCTCGGCTCGGAGGTCCTCCCCCTGCTGATGTGACCCCGTACGGGGCCTGGGGCTGCCGCTCCTGTGCCAGTCGCACCTCCCGCGACACGGAGCGGCAGCGGAGTACCGGTACTGCTAGCAGTCCCGAAGTTCCGGGGACTGGTTGAGCAGCTGGCCGCGGATCGAGGTGAACTTGGCCAGCCGGTCGTCCACCGAGGAATCCAGCGGGAACACGGCCACACGGTGGCAGTTCTGGAACGCCAGGCGCACCCCGAAGTGCCGCTGCAGCGCACCCCGTATCGCGTCACTCGCGAGCGCGCGCAGCAGCTGCCCGCGCGCCTGCTCGTCCGGCGGCGGCGTCTGGTTGTCGGCGAACTCTCCGCCCTCAACCTCCAGCTGGGCCACCAACGAGCTGATCATCTCCCATGCGTAAGGCAGGGAGGTCCGGACGCAGTCGACGAAGGCGGCTTCGTCGACCTCGCCTCGCTCGGCCTGTTCGAGTAGGGCCGGTGAGACGTCGAGCGACATGGGTTCTCCTCTCGTGACCCAGGCAGTTTGGGCTGCCTGAGTCCTACGGGCAGGGAGGGAGGCCGCGACGCAGTGTGCACGCTCGACAACCTCCCGCTCACCACGGTAGGCGCCCACCGGGTGGCGCACCAGGAGAATGCGCATACAACGCGCCATCGGCGAACGGGGCTTTCAGGGGCGAATCGCGTGGAGGCCCGTCGGTCGAGTAGCGTTGCCGACCATGCGTCTCGTCATTGCCCGCTGCTCCGTCGACTACGCGGGCCGGCTCACCGCCCATCTGCCCTCGGCACCCCGTCTGATCCTCGTGAAGGCCGACGGCAGTGTCTCGATCCACGCGGACGACCGGGCGTACAAACCGCTCAACTGGATGTCGCCTCCGTGCACCCTCAAGGAGGGGACGGGGGACGACGCGAACGTCTGGACCGTCGTCAACAAGGCGGGCGAGAAGCTCATCATCACCATGGAGGAAGTCCTCCACGACTCCTCCCACGAGCTGGGCACGGACCCCGGCCTCATCAAGGACGGCGTCGAGGCGCACCTCCAGGAACTGCTGGCCGACCGCATCGACACGCTGGGCGAGGGCTACACGCTGATCCGGCGCGAATACATGACGGCGATCGGCCCGGTCGACATCCTGTGCCGGGACGCCTCCGGCGCGACGGTGGCGGTGGAGATCAAGCGGCGCGGCGAGATCGACGGCGTCGAGCAGCTGACCCGGTACCTGGAACTGCTGAACCGCGACCCGCACCTGGCCCCTGTCCGGGGTGTGTTCGCGGCGCAGGAGATCAAGCCGCAGGCGCGGGTTCTGGCCAATGACCGGGGGATGGACTGCGTGGTCCTCGACTACGACGCCCTCCGCGGCATCGAGGACGACAAGCTCCGCCTGTTCTGATCCTTTTGACGCGCCGCTCGCACGGCTCGGCCGCGAGCGGCCTCCCCGGCTTCGCGCCGCTGCGCCGGACTCCGTCCGGCGGGTGCCGGGCGGGGCCCCGCCCCTGTCCCTTGCCACCTGTGGCCCGTCGTTCCTCCCGGCCCTCTGAGCCCCTCCGGCTCGGGGGGCCGTCGTCGTACGCGGCGGCCGCTGCGCGGGGCTGGTCCCCTACCCGCCCTTCCACCGTTCCCCGGGCGCTGCCCGGACCCGCGCCTCAAGCGCCGGCGGGGCTGGAAAGACCCCGGTCCTCAAACGCCGGACGGGCCATTCATAGCCCCGCCGGCGTTTGAGG
>NZ_JBNNPF010000027.1:0-22072 GCF_050275515.1 Streptomyces sp. NPDC004126
GCCCGGCCCCCGGCCCCCCCCCCCCCGCCGGCGTGTCCCCGCGCCCGCCGCCGCGCGGGCCCGGCACCGCCGCCGCGCCGCCCCGGTGGGGCGGCTCCTACGCCGTCCCGTGCGGGCGGCCCGCCCCGTACGGCAGGGCCTCGTCCCAGGCCACCGGCGTCGTGTCCGTCCAGATGTCCGGCCGGACCGTCCGCACCCGCCGACCCGTCCGGTCCAGCTCCTGCGCCTCCGACTTGCGTACGTGCAGGGCCACCACCGTGTCGGTCACGCGCAGGGCCGGCATCCTCCGCGTCAGTTCGGCGGTGTACCGGGACAGTTCCTCCACCGTGCGCAGCCGGGCGCCGATCATGAAGTTCCAGCGGCCGCTGACGGACATGCAGGTCCGGGTCTCGCGCAGCCCCGAGGCCACCGCCGCGCAGTCGGCCACCTCGTGCTCGGGCACCTCCGCCCAGATCGTCGCGGACACCGGCCAGCCCGTCAGCCCCGCGGCCATCGCACAGCTGTAGCGCAGGCTCTGCCCCGCCTCCAGGCGGCCCAGGCGGCGCCGTACGGTCGACTCGCTCATCCCCGACTCCCGGGCCAGCGAGGCCACGCTGCGCCGTGCGTCCGCGGCCAGGGCCAGCACCAGCGGCCGGTCCTCCTGCGGCATCGGGGCGACGGGCGACGGGGCGGCCCCCTTGCGGCGGCCGCGACCGGTCAGCAGGTCGGCCTGGGCGGGCGTCAGCTGGTCCAGGCGCCAGCGGTCGGGGGAGGCGTGCACGGCCGTGACCATCGAGGAGCTGGTGCCGACCACGCCGGGTATCCGCTGCACCCGGAAGGAGAGGTACTGGTACAGCATGTGCAGGTTCGGCACGGCGACGAAGGCCAGCAGGTCGCGGTCGCCCGTGGTGTGTTCCACGCCCATGGTGTGGGCGTCGCCGGTCAGGGCAGCGCCCACCGCCGGTGCGGCGCCCGCCGCGCACGTGACCTCGACCCACGCCATGCAGGGCGCCTGGGTGCCCGTGCGCAGCCCGAGGCCGCTGACCCAGGCGTCGCCGGCGGCGGTCAGCCGCTCCCAGCGGCGGGCGAGGGTCTCGGGACGCACGCCGAGGACCTGTGCCAGGCGCTCCCAGCTCGCGCGCGGGGCGAGCTGAAGTGCGTGGACGAGCGCCCGGTCGGTGTCGTCGATGGCGGAAATGGCCGAGTTCATACCTTCCCCTGGTGGTTCTCCCGGCCATCGGCCGGTCAACCCTGCTTTCGGCTGATCATCTCTCCTCGTGGGCCCGTCCGTGCCACCAGGCGGTTGAGTGGGCCTTGAGGAGATCGGGAGGAGGACGTGTGGGGGACCCCGGCTCGAACCTGCGCCACGCGGTGCCGGCCGAACCGTCGAGCTTCGTGGGGCGGGAGCGCGAGCTCGCTCGCACCGCTGCCCTGCTCTCTGCGGAACGCCTGGTCAGCCTGGTCGGACCAGCGGGAATAGGCAAGACCCGGCTGGCCGCGCGGACCGCCCGGGACCTCGGCCGCGCCGAGGGCGCGGACGTGGTGTGGGCCGATCTCGCGACCCTGCCCGCGCCGCGGGGCGCTCTGGCGCGGGAGTTGGAGCGGCGGCTCGAAGGGCGCCGGGCGCTGCTCGTGCTCGACGGCTGCGAGCGGCTCGGGGAGCGGGCCGGGAGGCTGGCGGGCCGGCTGCTGGCTCGATTGCCACAGGTGCGAATTCTGGCCACCTCGCAGCGGACTCTCGGGTTCCATGAGGGGGCGGAGGTCTTTGTGGGCCCGCTTCCCCTGCCGCCGGAACCACATGATCCGGCCAGTCGGCACCTCGCCCGCGAGCTCGCCGACGGCCCCGGAGGCGATGAATCCGGCCCGGCCGGTCCATCCGGTCCGGCCGGGGCCGACGGGAGCGCAGGCGCCGCCGAGGTCTGCGGCTACGCCTCCGTACGCCTCTACGCGCAGCGGGCGCGCGCCGCCGACCCCTCCTTCGAGCTGACCGACCACAACGCCGCCGCCGTCGCGGCCCTGTGCCGCGCCCTCGACGGGATCCCCGCCGCGCTGGAGCTGGCCGCCGGACGCGCCGGCCGCTACAGCCCGGCCGAGGCGCTGCACCGGCTGACCGCGGACCCGCTCGGCTTCCTCGCCGGGGGAGCGGGCCGGTCCGGCGGGGCCGACGCCCTGCGCGCGCACCGGCTGCCCTCGCCCGGGGAACAGCTGCTGTGGACCCGGCTGTCCGTCTTCGCGGGCTCCTTCGACGAGGCCGCCGTCGCGCAGGTCTGCGGCTTCGGCGAACTCGGCCCCGAGGACGCCGCCGAGACCCTGCGGCGGCTCGCCCCCGCCCTGCTCGCGGAGCCGGGGGAGCCGGGCCGCTACCGGCTGCCCCTGTCCGTGCGGGCCTACGAGGCCCGGCGGCTCGCGCACGCCCCCGGCACCGAGGCGGCGCTGGCCGAGCGGCGCCACCACGAGCGGTGCCGCGTCATCGCCGAACGGGCCGCCTGGCTGTGGCGGTCGGGGGCGCAGCCGCAGGCGCGCGCCCTGGCCCTGCGGGAGCTGCCCGAGCTGCGGCGCGCGATGGACCCGCTGTCCGAGGCCGGACCGGCGGGGGCGCTGGAGGTCGCCGTGTCCCTCTGGTTCCTCTGGTCGGCCTGCGGGCTGGAGGCGGAGGGGCGCCGGCACCTGGAGCGGGCCCTGGCCCTGCACCCGGAGCCCCGGCCGGCCCGCGCGCTGTGCCTGGCGGCGTGGCTGGCCGCCGCCTTCGGCCGGGCGGGGGCGGCCGATCCGCTGCTGGTGGAGGCCTGGACCGCGGCCGTGCTGGAGGGGGAGGACGCCGCGCTGGCCTACCTCGCGCACGCCCGGGGCACCGCGGCCCTGTGGCAGGACCGGCCAGGCGAGGCCGCCGACGAGTTCCGGGACGCCCTCGGGCAGCTGCCGCCGGAGCCTGAGTTCGGGCCGGGCCGGGAGGCGCTGCGGGCCGCCCTCGCGATGGCGCTCGCGTACACCGACCCCGCGTTCGTGGCAGTGGGGGACGGCGAACCGGGCGCCCCCGCCGACCTGTGGGCCCGGTCCTGGTCGGACTACGCCCACGCGCTCGTGCAGCGGCGCGAGGACCGCCCCGCCCTGGCCCGGACCCGGCTGGTGGCCGCCCTGGAGATCCAGCTGGCCCTCGGGGACCGGCTCGGTCAGGCCCTCTCGGCCGAGCTGCTGGCCGAACTGGAGGCCGGCCTGGGCCACTACGAGCAGTCCGCGAAGCTGCTCGGCGCGGTCTCCGGCAACCGCCCGGCCGCGGCCTGCGTCCCGCGCGCCGAGCGGACGCTGCGGGCCCGCATGACCCCGGAGGCCTTCCGGGCGGCGCACGCGGAGGGCTCGCGGAGCACCCTGAGGGACCTGCTGCCGGAACTCTGAGCCGCAGGTCACCGGCTGGGGCGCGAGGTGCCCGCGGGCCCGGAGTTCCGGCGCCCGCCCGGCGTACGGCGTCAAGGACGCGGAAAGACATCGCATGAGCCCACCCCTTCCGACCGGACAGGTGGTAAAGCGATGCCCGAAACACCGCAGCTCTGGATGCGCAGCGAGACCCGGCCCACCGAACGCCGCGCCCCCCTCACCCCCGAGGACGCCTTACGGCTCGTCCGCCAGGGGGTACGGATCACCGTGGAGGAGTCCGGCCACCGGGTCTTCCCGCTCGACGACTACGAGGCCGCGGGCTGCCGCACCGCGCCGGCCGGCTCCTGGTCGCGGGCCGCGCCCGGGTCCGCGTACGTCCTCGGCCTGAAGGAACTCCCGCCGGCGCCCGAGCTCCTGCACCACCGGCACGTCTACTTCGGGCACGCCTACAAGGGCCAGGCACAGGCCCCCGTGCTGCTGCGCCGGTTCGCGGCGGGCGGCGGGACCCTGCTCGACCTGGAGTACCTCGCCGACGCGGAGGGCCGCAGGCTGGCCGCCTTCGGCTACTGGGCCGGGTACGCGGGAGCCGCGCTGGCCGCGCTGCACGCCCGCGGCGCCCTCAGGCCCCCGCTGGTCCCGCTGCCCCGGCCCGAGCTCGACGCCCGGCTGCGCGCGGCGGCCCCCGACGGGCTGCGGGCGCTGGTCATCGGTGCGGGCGGCCGCAGCGGGCGCGGCGCCTGCGACGCCCTCGCCACCGCCGGGATAGCGGTCACCCGCTGGGACCGCACCGCGACCCGCAGCCTGGACCGGGCCGCACTGCTCGGCCACGACATCCTGGTCAACGCGGTGCTCACCACCCGGCCGGTGCCGCCCTTCCTCACCCCGGCGGACCTGGAGGCCGCGGGCCCCCGGCGGCTCTCGGTGATCGCCGACATCACCTGTGACACCGGCTCGGATCTGCACCTGCTCCCCGTGTACGACCGCCTCACCGACTGGACGGCCCCGGCGCGGCGGCTGCCGGGCGGCGGGCCGCCGGTGGACGTGATCGCCATCGACAACCTCCCGTCGCTGCTTCCGGCGGAGGCGGCCCGGGCCTTCTCGGCGGACCTCCTCCCCAAGCTCGCCGCCCTGCACGCGCCGTCCCCGGACCCGGACTGGGTCCGCTGCCGCGCGGCCTTCACCACGGCCCTGGCGGCCCTGACGGGTCCGGACCGCGCGGCCTAGGGGAGTTCCGCGTCCGGCTGCCAGAGCATCAGGTTGCTCATCAGCTCCGCCTGCTCGACCGCGTCGTCCAGCGCGTGGTGGGTGTGGCGGCGCTGCGAGCGCAGTTCGCGGGGCATCCGGCCCTTCACGGCCGCCCGCAGGGGGACCCGGGCCTTGGCCGCGTACAGGGTCTTCATGTCCAGGCAGCCGGAGTGGCCGAAGGGGCTGTCGTCACCGAACTCGATCAGGTACCAGTACAGGAAGGTCCAGTCGAAGGAGGCCGGGTAGCCGCACATCACGGGCTGCGCCCCGGCCGAGACCTCGCGCACCCACGCCCGGAACTCCGCCATCGCCGCGGCCGGGTCGGCGCCCTCGCGGAGCAGGCGTTCGCGGTCCAGGCCGCTGACGGCGAGGGCGGCGTCCACGTAGCGGTCGCCGATGGGGCGCAGCTCCCGGTAGAAGGTCTGCCGCTCCGGGTCGGCGGCCGTGTACACGGCCCCGTCCTGGCGGCCTGCGACGGCCGCGCCGAAGCTGATCATCGAGTAGGGGCCGGGGATCGGTCCGTCGGCTTCGATGTCGACGGAGATGTAGAGACTGGGACGTGCGGGACGGACTGCCATGGCCTGATCATGACAGCCCGCCCCGCGGTCCTCCTGCGAATTACGGAGCGGCCGTCAGGAACATGCCGGTGTGGTCGCCGCCGGCGGTGTTCTTGCAGCTGGAGGCCGAGTCCGCGGGCTGGGCCACGGCCAGGGCCAGGCAGCGGCCGACGGCCAGCTGTCCGTAGTAGTTCGGGTGCATGGACTCCTGGACCAGGCCCTGCGTCTCGTTGTTGTCGATCCAGCGCGCCCATTCGCTCGTCTTCGCCGAGGCGGGGACGGTGGAGCTGACCTGCTTGCTGGCCTTCGCGCAGACCTCACGGCCCTGGAGCATGTCCCGCAGGTCCAGGAACTGCACGCCCTTGGCCGCCGCGACGCCCTTGAGGCGGTTCGCGATCTGCGGCACGAGGGAGTCGCGGGCCCAGTCGGAGTCGCGGTTCCAGAACGGGCAGCCGCCCGTGTTGAGCCGGCTCCAGTCGCTCTGGGTGTACCGGTTCTCCGCGCCCCGCGGGATGGGGGACGGGTAGGACTGGAGCACGATCCGGTACGAGGAGTCCGCGTACCCGGCCTGGCGCATCACGGCGCGGATCTCGTCGACGGACTTGCCGACGTTCGCCATGACGCCGTCGATCTTCTGGTCGACCCCGGCCTGCTGGTCGTCGTAGCAGTACGAGCCCCACAGGACGAAGTCGTACGCGCAGTCCTTGATGATGTCGGCGAAGCCGAGGTCGTTGCCGCCGACGGACAGCGCGATGACCTTCACGTTGCGGCTCGCGGCCACCGCCGCGAGCTGGTCGGCCTGCGGAGCCTCGCCCTTGTAGGCCACGCCCCCGTTGGAGGCGCGGAAGACGTTCTGCGAGACCGCTCCGGAGCAGGCCAGGTTCACCGCCGTCTCCGCGACGGCTCCGGCGCTCAGCACCTCGGCCGAGTCGGAGCGGTGGCACCCGCCCGCGGTGGTGCCGTACACCTTGGCGGGATCGTAGGAACTGCCGCTGACCCACGCCCGGTCGGTGCCGTTCCTGCTCCCGCTGTTGGTCAGGCTGTTGCCCTTCCAGCGTCCGGCCTCGCCGGAGATGTAGCTGTCGCCCATGGACACCACGGCGGTGGGTCCGGTCCCGGGCCCGGCCACGGCCGTCCCGGCTCCGCCGGCGAGCAGCGCGGCCGCGAGCGGCAGTACCATCCCGGCGCCGGCCAGTCGTCGCACACGACGAGGGGCCGCACGGCCTTCGCCGGCCTTTCGGAATCCGATCACTGCGGAACTCCTGCGGTCGGCCACGCCGAAGTCGCCAACAACTTCGGTGCGTGGCTTGGAAAGTGGGGGTACCTCCGGCGCCGGTGGCATCGGAAAGGTGGCACGCGCCCGCTTGTTACCGCTAGGTACAGTCAGGTTACGATGCAGTAACGTCCGACCGGTCGGTCGGGCGCCGGGGCCGCGTCAGGGCGCGGCCGTGCGTGAACGCGCCGGAGCCGGGCCCGTTGGCACGGGCCCGGCTCCGGTGTGCTTCGAGTCAGACGGCAGAGGGTGTCTGCTGCCGCTCCGGCCGGCGGCCGGGGGCGGCGCCGGCCGGAGCGGGTCCGGCGGGCCGGCGGCCGAGGGCCCGGGAGGCGAGCGTGGCGGCCGAGACCAGGTTGGTGCCCAGGACGCGGTAGTTGTACGTGTTCCAGGCGGAGACGAACGGCAGCGTCAGCCCGTTCACCATCGGAACGTATCCGATCCAGAACCACGGGGAGCGCGAGGCCGCGCCGGGGGCCACCACGGCCGCGGCCATGGGAACCAGGACGATCAGGGTGTAGTGGTCGAAGGACGGCTTGGTGCCGAGGAAGGCGGCCAGCATCAGCATGGCGCTGGTCTCCACCAGGCGCAGGCCCTCGTGGCCGCCCCGGCGCCACCGGAGCCAGGCCAGCACGATCATGGCGGCCGCCGCGGCCAGGCCGGCCGCCCCGGCCACGCCCTCGGGCAGGCCCAGCCGGGTCAGGACGTTGGAGACCGAGGCGTCGAACGGCGCGGCGAAGCCGCCCTGGCCGCCGAGCAGGTAGGGCAGCGTCTTGGTGAGGAACAGGGTGGGCTGGGGCATCATCGCGCCGGCCGCCACCGCTATCACCGCCGGCACCACGACCGCGACGGCGAGGGCCTTGAACTGGCGGGCCATCAGGAAGACCAGCACCACGGGGGCGAGGATCGGCTTGATGCTGATGGCCACGCCGAACACCACCGCGGCCGCCGTCCAGCGGCGGTTGGCGGCCAGCAGCAGCACCGCCGGGAGGGCCATCACGTAACCGGAGGTCCAGTTGCCGATCTGCACGACGTTGGTGAACGGCTCCAGGAAGCAGAGCGCGATCGCACCGAGCACGGCCAGGCGGCTCCGCGCCGAGACCCCGAAGATGCGCAGCGAGAGGAGCCAGCCGGTGAGGACGAAGGCGATGCCGACGAAGGGCAGCAGGTCCAGCCGGGTCTTCAGGGAGAACCAGAGCCAGGGCACGCCGGCGAGGACGCCCGGCGGCAGGTAGAGGAAACGTTCCTCCTCGTACGGGGGCCTGCCGTGGTTGAAGACGTCCGCGGCCTTGATGACCCACTCGTTGTCGAGGCCGACGTTCCCCGAGTGCCGGGCCTGGTAATAGACGTTGGCGAGCAGCGCGACCGCCGCCGCCACCAGGGCCAGCGGTGCCCGCCCCCGGAGCCAGTCGAAGAGCCGGGGGTCGCTGTCGGCGGCTCCCGCCGAACGCCGTGTTCCGGGCGCGGTACGCATGGGACGAGTCCATTCGGTGTCGATGTCGGCGGGTGCTGCCACTCGGCTGCCACTGGCGCCGTGACCGGTCGGTCGGGGCCAGGCCGCAAGGCCCGCGGCGGGCAACCTTACCCTCTGCCCCCGGTGCCCCCGTGAACTGAGGTGACGTCAACGGCCCTGGTCGCGGCCCTGGTCGCGGGCCCGGCTGCGGGCCCGCTCCCGGGCGGGGGCGCGGGTGGCCGGGCCGGGATCAGCCCATGATATGGTGACCGGGTTTGCATCTGAAATTGTACTGATAAGTACCTCCACACCGGCCCCGAAAGCGTTGTCGATGGTCTCCGACGTCAGTTCCCCGCCGGTATCCACCTCACCGCCTCAGGCGGTCCAGCCGGGGGAGGTGCGAGGCGGCGGAGCGGTCGCCGGCAAACGGCCCCGGCTCTACGTCCTGGACGGCCTCCGCCTGATCGCCGCGATGGGCGTCGTCCTGTGGCACTGGCTCGGAGTCGAGCGCTTCCCGCAGATCTGGCACGGCAAGCCCAGCGAGCTGATGCCCGCCGGCCACCTGGTCGGCGCGTACAGCTGGACCGGCGTCGAGCTGTTCTTCCTGATCAGCGGCTTCGTCATCTGCATGTCCTGCTGGGGCCGTTCGGTCGGCGACTTCGTCACCTCGCGCGTGGTCCGGCTCTTCCCCGCCTACTGGGTGGCGGTACTGCTCACCTCCGTCTGCCTGCTGATCGTGCCGACCATCTGGGGCGACAACACCAAGCGGCCGACCCTCTCGCGCATCCTCACCAACCTGAGCATGGCCAACATGCCGGTCGGGGTCGACAACCTGGACCCGGTCTACTGGACCCTCTGGGCCGAGCTCCGCTTCTACCTGCTCTTCGGCGTACTGGTCGCGATCGGCCTGACCTACCGCCGGGTGCTGGCGTTCTGCGGGATCTGGGGCGTCGCGGCGCTGATGGCGAGCGCGTCGAACTTCCCGCTGCTCACCGTGATCGTCCAGCCCACCTACGCCTGGTACTTCATCGCGGGCATCGCAATCTTCCTGATGTACCGCTTCGGCCCCAACCTGCTGCTCTGGGGCATCGTCGGGTTCTGCTGGCTGATGTCCCAGGACACCCTGCGCGGCGTGGCCGGCGGATACGAGTACGGCACCCAGCACCGGCTCTCCTGGACCCTCACGCTGTTCTGCACCACGGTCGCCTTCGGCGTCGTGATCGCCGCCGCGCTGGGTGCGTTCAACTGGATCCGGTGGAAGTGGCTGACGGTCGCGGGGGCGCTCACCTACCCGCTGTACCTGCTGCACCAGATGATCGGCTGGCAGCTGATCACCCGCCTGCGCCGCTACCTGGATCCGTACCCGACGCTGATCGCGGTGACCGCGATCATGATGGTCGCGGCCTACCTGGTGCACCGGCTGGTGGAGCGCCCGCTCGCCCCCTGGATGAAGCGGAAGCTGGACGCCTCCTTCGCCCAGGTCCGCAAGGACGTGCTGACCGGCGGCGGCAAGGCCGCCAAGGGCTGACCGCCCGGCCTTCCCGTCCCCCCGGGAACACCCCGCCCCGAACACGACTCCGCCCCCGGCACCTTCTCGGTGCCGGGGGCGGAGTCGTACTCGACTGCTGTGCGATTCAGCCGAAGAGGGTGGTGCGGGCCGTCCCGGAGGGTCAGCCGACCAGCTGGTCGTACGCGGGGAGGGTCAGGAAGTCCGCGTAGTCGGCGTCCAGGGAGACCTGGAGCAGGAGGTCGTGGGCCTGCTGCCACTTGCCGGCCGCGAAGGCCTCCTCGCCGACCTCGGCGCGGATCGCGTCGAGCTCCTCGGCGGCGATCTTGCGGGTCAGCTCGGCGGTGGCGCGCTCGCCGTTCTCGAAGACGACGCCTGCGTTGATCCACTGCCAGATCTGGGAGCGCGAGATCTCGGCGGTGGCCGCGTCCTCCATGAGGCCGAAGATGCCGACGGCGCCGAGGCCGCGCAGCCAGGCCTCGATGTAGCGGGTGCCGACCTGGACCGCGTTGCGCAGGCCCTCGTAGGTGGGCTTGGCGTCCAGCGAGTCGATCGCGATCAGGTCGCCGGGGGCCACCGAGACGTCCTCGCGGAGGCGGTCCTTCTGGTTGGGCTTGTCGCCCAGGACGGCGTCGAAGGAGGCCATGGCGATCGGGACCAGGTCGGGGTGGGCGACCCAGGAGCCGTCGAAGCCGTCGCCGGCCTCGCGGTCCTTGTCGGCCTTGACCTTCGCGAAGGCGACCGCGTTGGCCTCGGCGTCCTTGCGGGACGGGATGAAGGCCGCCATGCCGCCGATCGCGTGCGCGCCGCGCTTGTGGCAGGTGCGGACGAGCAGCTCGGTGTAGGCGCGCATGAAGGGGGCGGTCATCGTCACCGCGTTGCGGTCCGGCAGGACGAACTTCGCGCCGCCGTCCCGGAAGTTCTTGACGATGGAGAACAGGTAGTCCCAGCGGCCCGCGTTCAGGCCCGCCGCGTGGTCCTTGAGCTCGAAGAGGATCTCTTCCATCTCGTAGGCCGCGGTGATGGTCTCGATGAGGACGGTCGCGCGGACGGTGCCCTGCGGGATGCCCACGTAGTCCTGCGCGAAGACGAAGATGTCGTTCCAGAGGCGGGCCTCCAGGTGCGACTCCGTCTTCGGGAGGTAGAAGTAGGGGCCCTTGCCGAGGTCGATCAGGCGCTGGGCGTTGTGGAAGAAGTAGAGGCCGAAGTCCACGAGGGAGCCGGAGGCCGGGCCGCCCTCGAAGCGGAGGTGGCGCTCCTCCAGGTGCCAGCCGCGCGGGCGCATGACCACGGTCGCGAGCTGGTCGGCGGACTTGAGGGCGTAGGCCTTGCCGGTGCGCGCGTCGGTGAAGTCGATGCGGCGCTCGTAGGCGTCGATGAGGTTGAGCTGGCCGAGGACGACGTTCTCCCAGGTGGGAGCGGAGGCGTCCTCGAAGTCGGCGAGCCAGACCTTGGCGCCCGAGTTCAGGGCGTTGATGGTCATCTTGCGGTCGGTCGGACCGGTGATCTCCACGCGGCGGTCGTTCAGTGCGGCCGGGGCCGGCGCGACCTTCCAGTCGCCCTCGCGGACCTGTGCGGTGTCCGGGAGGAAGTCGAGCGTGGAGGTGCGGGCGATCTCGGCGCGTCGCTCGCCGCGTCGGGCGAGGAGCTCGGCGCGGCGGGGGGCGAACCGCCGGTGGAGCTCGGCCACGAAGGCGAGAGCCGCTTCGGTGAGGACTTCGTCCTGCCGGGGCAGGGGCTCGGCGTCGACGATGGCCAGCGGGGACGGCGCTGGTGCGGACATATCTGTCACTCCTTCAGCGGCGGTGCCTGGCGGCCGCGGGGGAATGCTCGCGCGAGACGGCACGCAGTGCCGTCGGGTGTGGAGAGTTCCGGGTAACGGTCGCGGGCGCCGTCTGGGGGTTCAGGGCGCTTCTGACCAGTGGATAGTAATTTCCTCATGGTGGAAGTTCAATGGTTTGTTGATGTCGAGATTCTCTGAGTCGACAGATTCCACTTGCCGGTGGCCCTCAGTGCCATCGCGGTCACGCCCCGCTCAGTCCAGACGTGCCAGGTCGGGCGGGGTGTCGATGTCGAAGGCGGCCGCGACGTCCCCGCACTCCACCAGCATGACCTCGGCGGCGTGGTTCTTCAGGTGGACGCGCGCACCCTGGTCCCCGGTCGCGGTCGCCGCGATGTCCGCCCAGCGGTCCGCCCCGAACAGCACGGGATGCCCGCGCTCCCCGTCGTACGCCGCCGCCACCAGGCTCGACGGCGACCGGTACGCCTCCCGCACCCGGGTCACCGCCGCCGGCCCGATGCCCGGCTGGTCCACCAGCGACACCAGGGCCGCGCTCGCCCCCGTGCCGGCCAGGGAGGTGAGGCCGACCCGCAGCGAGGAGCCCATCCCCTCGGCCCAGTCCGGGTTGTCCACGACCACGCAGCCCGCCAGGTCGGCGCGCTCGCGCACCTCCGCGGCCGAGGCCCCGAGCACCACGTGCACCGGGCCGCAGCCGGCCTCGCGCAGCACCCGGACGGCGTTCTCGACGAGCGGGCGCCCGCGGTACGGGAGCAGGGCCTTGGGGCGCCCGCCCAGCCGGCGCCCGCCGCCGGCGGCCAGGAGCAGGCCGGCGATCAGGGGCGGGGGCGGGGTGGCGGCCTCCCCGGACGCGGAGGTCACAGGGGCAGCGGAGTGGCGGGGGAGGGCTTCGCGGAAGTGTTCGACTGCTGACATGTCAGCGATTCTCGCCGCCCCTTCCCCCGAACGGGTGGCAGCCCCGCCAGCAGCCGCCGTACGGAGGCCAGCGCGACCCCGATCCGCAGCGGCTCGGAGATCCGGTTCTCGGCGGCGGCCACCAGGGCCCGTTCGCCACGATCGGTGAACACATCGTGAGACTGGTACGGCATCGCGGAGCACTCCTTGCCAATCGGGGGCCAATACCGCGAGTCTGGACCCGGATTGGCCTGGCCGGCAGAGCCAATCAGGGGAGGTTGGCATGGCGAACGGGCGAGTGGTCCATACGGCGGACAGGACGATCGGGAGCCGCCAGCTCGCGGCGCTGCTCCCGCCCGAGGTACTGGCCCGCCCCGGCTACCGGGCCCTCGCCGACTCCGTCCGCACCCTGATCCTCGACGGCAGGATCGCCCTGCACGTCCGGCTGCCCGCCGAACGCGAACTCGCCGAGGCGGTCGGCGCCAGCCGCGCCACCGTCACCGGCGCCTACGACCTCCTCCGCGAGAGCGGCTACGTACGCAGCCGGCGCGGCTCCGGCACCTGGACCGAGCTGCCCGACGGGCACGGACCCGTCGGCGCCCACGCCCTCGTCGGGGCCGGCGGCTACAGCGCCGACGGCGACCCCGGCATCGACCTGGCCATCGCCGCGATGGGCGCCCCCGAGGGCAGCCTCGCCGAAGCCCTCGCCCGGGCCGCCCCGAGGCTGCCCGCCCTCACCCGCACCCCCGGCTACCACCCCTTCGGACTGCCCGACCTGCGCGCGGCCGTCGCGGACCGCTTCACCCGGCGCGGACTGCCCACCCGCCCCGAGCAGATCCTCGTCACCGCCGGGGCCCAGCAGGCCTTCGCCCTCGTGGTCAGCCTGCTGTGCCGGCCCGGGGACCGGGTCGTCACCGAGAGCCCCACCTACGCCAACGCCCTCGACGCACTGCGCCACGCCCGGCTGCGCACCGGGTCCATCGCCGTCTCCGACACCGGCTGGGACATGGAGATCGCCGAGTCCACGCTGCGCCAGACCGTGCCCCGCCTGGCGTACGCGGTCCCGGACTTCCACAATCCGACGGGCGCCCTGATGCCGCAGGAGCAGCGGCTGCGGCTGCTCGCGGCGACCCGGGCCACCGGCACCTGGCTGGTGGTCGACGAGACCATCGCCGACATCGCCCTCGACGTGCCCGCCCCCGCACCGCTGGCCTCGCTCGCCCCCCGCTCGGGCGCCGACCACGTCATCACCATCGGCTCGCTGAGCAAGACCCACTGGGGCGGCCTGCGGGTGGGCTGGGTCCGGGCCACCGCGAAGCTGATCGCCGAGCTGACCGCCGTACGGGTCTCCGCGGACATGACCGGCTCCGTGCTCGACCAGGCGGTGGCGCTCCCGCTGCTGGAGGACCTGGACCGGAACCTGCCCGACCGGCTCGCGCAGCTGCGCGCCCAGCGGGCCGCCCTGGTGTCCGCGCTCCAGCGGCACACCCCCGATTGGTCCTGGCAGCTGCCGCCGGGCGGCCTCTCCCTCTGGGTCGACCTCGGCGAGCCGGTCAGCTCCGCCCTCGCCGAACGCGCCGCGGCCGCCGGGGTGCACATCGGGCGCGGGGCCCGCTTCGGCGTCGACCCCGGCACCTTCGAGCACCGCCTGCGCATCCCGTACACCCTCCCGGCCGACCGCCTGGAGGAGGGCGTGCGCCGCCTCGCGGCCGCCTTCCACGACGGCGTCCCGCTGGCCCCGGGGGTCGAGCGGCCGTACTGGGTGGCGTGAGCCGGGGCCCGGTAGGCCGTGTCCTTCGGATCAGGCCGGGCCCGCGGCGTACCGGGCGGTCCGCCGGAAGTACGCGTTCGCCGCCGGCCGGAACATCAGGGCCACCGCCGCTGGCACGGCCGCCACGTGCACGGCCCGGCTCGCCCCGAAGAGGAGGTCCAGGGCGCCCGCCCGGGACAGCGCGTCCACGACCGAACCGCCGTCGGCGAGGTAGCCGAGCGGCTGCACGACCATCGAGGCGGTGCCCAGGACGCCCAGGCCCAGCGCCAGGGCGACCCGCGCCCACCGGGCGCCGCCCCGCATCCGCCGGGCGCACAGCACGGCGAGGGTGAAGACCGTGAGCCGGACGGCGAGGCCCGTCCCGATCTCCCCGGCGGAGCCGGTGCCGTCGGCGGCCATCCGGCCGACCGCGAGCACGGTCTCGAAGGCCCCGGCGGCGACGGCCGTCAGCCACAGGGCGTAGGCGGTGCGGACGGGCGCCGGGGGAGCGGCGGGCGCGGGGCGGCGGTGCCGCTCGGTCGTGCTCGGGATCGCGGACATCGGGGCTCGCTCTCGCGTTCGGGGATCGACCCCCCGAATGCTTCCGGCCGGGCGCCCCCGCCGCCCGCCTGCCTCCCGGCCTGTCCACCCGGGGGACAACCCCCGTACGGCCGGCGCCCCGTACGGCTCCTACGGCGTGCGGATCAGCCGGCGGGTGGCCGCCGCGGCGACCGCCGCGGTGCGCGAGTCGACGCCGAGCTTGGCGTAGACGTGCACCAGGTGGGACTTGACCGTGGCCTGGCTGAGGAAGAGCCGCTTCGAGATCTGCTGGTTCGACAGCCCGTCCGCGACCAGCTGCAGCACCTCCAGCTCGCGCTTCGTCAGCGCCTCCGCGGGGGTCCGCATCCGGTCCATCAGCCGCAGCGCCACCGCCGGGGCCAGCGCCGACTGGCCGGCCGCCGCCGTGCGGACCGCCGCCGCCAGCTCCTCCGGCGGGGCGTCCTTCAGCAGGTAGCCCGAGGCGCCCGCCTCCACCGCCGCCAGGATGTCGGCGTCCGTGTCGTAGGTGGTCAGGACGAGGACCCGGGGCGCGCCCGGCCGGGCGGTGATCGCCGCCGTGGCCGCCGATCCGTGCATCCCGGCCCCGAACTGGAGGTCCATCAGGACGACGTCCACCGGCTCGGACGCGGCCAGCTCCACCGCCCGCTCCGCCGTCGCCGCCTCCGCGACCACCGCGAAGTCCGGCTCGGTGTCCAGCACCGCGCGGAGCCCGGCGCGCACCACGGGGTGGTCGTCGGCGAGCAGCAGCCGGATGGTCATGGTCAGGCCTCCACGGGCAGCGGCAGGGTGACGGCCACGGCGGTGCCCTGGCCCGGGTCGGACTCCACGGTGAACAGCCCGCCCAGCGACTCGGCCCGGGCCCGCATCGCCGGCAGGCCGAAGCCGCCGTCACCGCCGGCGGCGGCGACGCCGGCGGGGTCGAAGCCCCGGCCGTCGTCGACCACGTCCAGGGTGACCGAGCCGTCCATGAAGGTCAGGGTGATCTCCGCCCGCCCGGCGCCCGCGTGCCGCACCACGTTGCCCAGCGCCGACTGGGCGATCCGCAGCAGGGCCACCTCGTACGGGGTGGGCAGTGCCCGGGGGGTGCCGCTGACGGAGAAGCGCACGCGCGGGCCCGGGGCCCCCGAGCACAGCCGCTCCAGCGCCGCCGCCAGCGAGCCGTGCTCCAGGTCGGGGGGCGTCAGGGCCCGTACGAAGCGGCGCGCCTCGGCCAGGTTGTCCTGCGCGGCCTCCCGGGCCCGGGCGATGTGGTCGGCGGCCGGCGCGTCCTCGGGCAGCGTCCGCTCGGCCGCCCGCAGCAGCAGCTGGATGGAGGACAGGCCCTGGGCCAGGGTGTCGTGGATCTCCCGCGCGAGCCGCTCCCGCTCCGCGAGGATCCCCGCGCCCCGCTCGGCCGCCGCCAGCTCGGCCCGGGTGGCGATGAGCTCCTCGATCAGCTCGCGCCGGCGCTCGCTCTCGCGGTACAGCGCCTGGTAGCCGAGCACCGTGGCGACGGCCACCGCCCCGCCCAGCAGCGGCCCGAGGAAGGCCCCCGGGTTGACGGAGCCGGTGTGCGCGACGAAGCCGGCGACGGCCGCGCTGGCGGTGGCGGCGACGGCGGCCAGCGCCCAGCGCAGCCGCAGCAGGTGCAGCTCCAGGAAGTACAGCGGGAAGGCGATCCACACGCCCTCCGGGGAGACGGCCAGCAGCGCCGCCCACACGGCCCCCACCCCGGCCAGCCACAGCCCGGCGGCCCGCGCCGAGCGGTGCACGGCGGGGGCGAGCACGCCCGCCGCGTAGACGGCGGCCAGCAGCACGCAGAGGCCGGTCACCCACCCGGCGCGCGGCGCGGAGCCGGCGACGGCGCGCGCGGAGGCCAGCGCGAGCAGCCCGAGGAGCAGCGCGTGCAGGCACAGCCGCAGTACGCGGGTGACGGGGGTCAGGGGGCGGGAGGGCGGTGCGGCAGACATCGTCCGACCAGCGTAAGCGGGCGGTCGGGGGCCCCGGTCAACCGAAAGTTTGATGTCCGGATGCCACCTTCGATACCAGGATGCCTCCCGTGGCGCGATGCCCCGGGCCCGCGTGCGACACCAAGGTGGGGGACATGTTCGTCGCATGGAGAGATCTACGGTTCGCCAAGGGCCGCTTCGCCCTCATGGGCTCGGTCGTACTGCTGATCACGCTGCTGGTCGGCCTGCTGTCGGGGCTCACCTCCGGACTCGCCCGGGAGAACATCTCGGCCGTCACCGGTCTGCCCGCCTCGCACCTGGCCTTCGCGGCACCCGCCGGGGACCAGAAGGTCTCCTTCACCCAGTCCCAGCTGCCCGGGGCCGCCTGGAAGACCTGGCGGGCGCGGCCGGGGGTCGAGGCCGCCCAGCCGCTCGGCATCCGCACCACCAACGCCGTCGCGGGCGACCGCACCGCCGCCGTCTCCGCCTTCGGCGTCGAGCCGGCCGGCCGGCTCGCCCCCGCCGGTACGGGGCTCGGCCCGGGCCGCGCGGTCCTCACCGAGAAGGCGGCCAGGGAGCTCGGCGGGCTCACCGCCGGTGCCCGGGTCAGGATCGGGACGCTGGAGCTGACCGTCGCCGCCGTCTCGGGCACGGCCGCCTACAGCCACACCCCGGTCGTCTGGACGGACCTGGCCGACTGGCAGCGCGTCGGCGGTCCCGGCGCCTCCCCGGACACCGTCGCCACCGTCGTCGCCCTCGAAGGCTCCGGTGGCACGGACTGGGCGGCCGGCGACGCGGCGGCGGGCACGAAGACCCTGACCGTCGAGGAAGCCCTCGGCGCCATAGGGTCCTACCAGGCCGAGAACGGCTCGCTCCAGCTGATGCGCGGCTTCCTGTTCGCCATCTCCGCCCTGGTCATAGGGGCCTTCTTCACCGTCTGGACGATCCAGCGCAGCGGCGACATCGCGGTGCTGAAGGCACTGGGCGCCTCCACCCCGTACCTGCTCAGGGACGCCCTCGGCCAGGCCGTGGTGATGCTGGCGATCGGCACCGGGGCCGGTACCGCGCTCGCGGCCGGCATCGGCGCCCTGATCAGCGGCGGCGACGTGCCCTTCGTCCTGGACACCGCCACCGTGCTGGCCCCCGCCGCGATCATGATCGTGCTCGGCGTGCTGGGCGCGGCCCTGTCCATCCGGCGGATCACCGCCGTCGACCCGCTGACCGCCCTGGGGAGCGCCCGATGACCCTGCTCGTTGACGACGTGACGCTGACCTACCCTGACGGGGACGGCCGCCTCACCGCGCTCGACGCGGTGTCCCTGGAGGTGCCCGCGGGCTCGCTGACGGCGATCGTGGGGCCCTCGGGGTCCGGGAAGTCCAGCCTGCTGGCCGTGGCGGCCACCCTGGTCACCCCGGACTCCGGCCGGGTCGTGGTGGCCGGCCGGGACACCAGCCGGCTCGGGCCCGCCGAGAAGTCGGCGCTGCGCCGGGAGCGGATCGGCATCGTCTTCCAGCAGCCGAACCTGCTGGCCTCGCTGACCGCCGCCGAGCAGCTCCAGGTGATGGCCCACGTGTCGGGCCGCCCCTCCCGGCAGCTGCGCCGCCGCGCCCTGGACCTGCTGGACGCGGTGGGCCTGGCCGACAAGGCCGGCAAGCGCCCGCACGAGCTGTCCGGCGGCCAGCGCCAGCGCGTGAACATCGCCCGGGCCCTGATGAACGAGCCGGCCGTGCTGCTGGTGGACGAGCCGACCAGCGCCCTCGACCACGAGCGGGGCGCGGCGGTCCTGGACCTGCTGGTCGCCCTCACCCGGGAGCGGGCCACCGCCACGGTGCTGGTCACCCACGACCGCGCCCACCTGGACCGGATGGACCGTACGGCGACCATGGCCGACGGCCGGCTCACCCCCGGTGCCCCGGCCGCCGCGGCCGAACCGCCGTCCGCGCCGGTCCCGGCGGCCTGAGCGCGCCCGCGGCCCGCACGCGCGGGAGCCCCGGCACCCCCGCAGGGGGAGGGTGCCGGGGCTCCCGTCGTACGCGGGTCCCTACGCGGGGGTCTGGCTCTGCAGGGCCACCGACAGTTCGGCGGCGACGCCCTGGAGGATCGGCACGAAGGACTCGGCCACCGCCTGCGTCACCCGGCCGGCCGGGCCGGAGATGGAGATCGCGGCGGCGGTCGGCGAGTCGGGCACCGACACGGCCAGGCAGCGGACTCCTATTTCCTGCTCGTTGTCGTCGACGGCGTAGCCCACGCGGCGGACCTGCTCCAGGGCCTCCAGGAAGCCCTCGGGGGTGGTGATGGTCTTCTCGGTCGCGGCGGGCATCCCCGTGCGCGCCAGCAGGGCGCGGACCTCGTCGGCCGGGGTGTGCGCGAGCAGCGCCTTGCCCACGCCGGTGGAGTGCGGCAGGACGCGGCGGCCGACCTCGGTGAACATGCGCATGGAGTGCTTGGACGGCACCTGGGCGACGTAGACGATCTCGTCGCCGTCGAGCAGGGCCATGTTCGCGGTCTCCCCGGTCTCCTCGACCAGACGGGCGAGGTAGGGGCGGGCCCAGGTGCCCAGCAGCCGCGACGCGGACTCGCCGAGGCGGATGAGGCGGGGGCCGAGGGAGTACCGTCGGTTGGGCTGCTGCCGGACGTACCCGCAGGCGACGAGGGTGCGCATCAGGCGGTGGATGGTCGGCAGCGGCAGGCCGCTGGCGGCCGAGAGTTCGCTGAGGCCGACCTCGCCACCGGCATCGGCCATGCGTTCGAGCAGATCGAAGGCGCGCTCGAGGGACTGGACGCCACCGCCGCCGGCGGTGGGCTTGGCGGAAGCGTCGGTGGTGCTGGCGCTGGACGTCGGCACGGCGCGGTCCTTTCGGTGCTGGCAGGCAAGGAAGCAGCCTACCGGTCGGTCGGCGTCGGCCCTAGAGCCGGGCCCTCGCCGTCCTCGCCGGTCAGAGGTGGTTTGTCCTGGTGGTGGACGTCCTCGGGAAGTTACCCGCCCGCCCCCCGGTGGTGGTAGCTACATTCTGGATAGCGAAATCTTAATTCCATCCTGTGGAAACATCCAATTGCAGTGAGAACGTGTCAGCAGTCCCTCCGGGCACTCTTGACTGGCTCCGGATCGGGGTGAAGACTCCGTCAACAGAACGTTGAATTTCGCTCTGTGGAAGTAGATGGGGAGGTTCCGGTGGCCGACGTGGCAGTGGAACTGGTACTGCGCTCGACGCGCGTCATCACCCCCGAGGGGACGCGCGCCGCCTCGGTGGCCGTCGCCGGCGGGAAGATCGCGGCCGTACTGCCGCACGACGCGGAGGTGCCGGCCGGAGCCCGGCTGGAGGACTTCGGCGACGACGTCCTGCTCCCCGGCCTGGTGGACACCCACGTCCACGTGAACGACCCGGGCCGCACCGAGTGGGAGGGCTTCTGGACGGCCACCCGCGCCGCCGCGGCCGGTGGCATCACCACCATCCTCGACATGCCCCTGAACTCCCTGCCGCCGACCACCACGGTCGGCAACCTCCGGGTCAAGCAGGAGGTCGCCCGGACCAAGGCGCACGTGGACGTCGGCTTCTGGGGCGGCGCCCTGCCGGACAACGTCAAGGACCTGCGCCCGCTGCACGACGCCGGCGTCTACGGCTTCAAGTGCTTCCTGTCGCCCTCCGGCGTGGACGAGTTCCCGCTGCTGGACCAGGAGCAGCTGGCCACCTCGCTCGCCGAGATCACCGGCTTCGGGGGCCTGCTGATCGTGCACGCCGAGGACCCGCACCACCTTGAGTCCGCCCCGCAGAACCCGGGCCCCAAGTACGCCGACTTCCTGGCCTCCCGCCCCCAGGACGCCGAGAACACCGCGATCCAGAACCTGATCGCCCAGGCGAAGCGGCTGAACGCCCGCGTGCACGTGCTGCACCTGTCCTCCGCCTCCGCGCTGCCGCTGATCGCCGCGGCCAAGGCCGAGGGCGTGCAGATCACCGTCGAGTCCTGCCCGCACTTCCTCACCCTCACCGCCGAGGAAGTCCCGGACGGCGCCACCGAGTTCAAGTGCTGCCCGCCCATCCGCGAGGCCGCGAACCAGGACGTCCTGTGGGACGCGCTCGCCGACGGCACCATCGACTGCATCGTCTCCGACCACTCGCCCTCCACCGCGGACCTGAAGACCGGCGACTTCGCCACCGCGTGGGGCGGCATCTCCTCCCTCCAGCTGGGCCTCCCCGCCATCTGGACCGAGGCGCGCAAGCGCGGCCGCACCCTCGAAGAGGTCGCGCGCTGGATGTCCACCGCCCCGGCCGCGCTCGCGGGCCTGGCGCAGAAGGGGGCCATCGAGGCCGGCCGTGACGCCGACTTCGCCGTCCTGGCCCCCGAAGAGACCTTCACCGTGGACCCGGCCGAACTGCACCACCGCAACCAGGTGACGGCGTACGCGGGCAGGACCCTGCACGGCGTCGTGAAGTCCACCTGGCTGCGCGGCACGCAGATCGCCGACCACGGCACCCCGACCGAGCCCACGGGCCTCCTCCTTGAAAGGCAGAACTGACAGTGGCGATCCCTTCCTTCACCGGTAACGCGAACCCGTACGGGGGCGGCGACCCGTACGCGGACTACCGCACCGCGGAGTTCCCCTTCACCCAGTACGCGAACCTCGCCGCCCGAGAGCTGGGCGCCGGTGTCATCGCCGCCAACGACGAGTTCTTCGCCGAGCGCGAGAACCTGCTGATCGCCGAGGCCGGCCACTTCGACCCCGAGCACTTCGGGCACAAGGGCAAGGTCATGGACGGCTGGGAGACCCGCCGCCGCCGCGGCGTGTCCGCCGAGCAGCCCTGGCCGACCGCCGAGGACCACGACTACGCCCTGATCCGCCTCGGCGCCCCCGGCGTCATCCGCGGCATCGTCGTCGACACCGCCCACTTCCGCGGCAACATGCCGCAGGCCGTGTCCGTCCAGGGCGCGTCCGTCGAGGGCTCCCCGACCGAGGCGGAGCTGCTCTCCGACGACGTCAAGTGGACGACCCTCGTCGAGCGCACCCCGGTCGGCGGCCACGCGGCCAACGGCTTCGAGGTCAACGTCGAGCAGCGCTTCACGCACCTGCGCCTGAACCAGCACCCGGACGGCGGCATCGCCCGCCTGCGCGTCTACGGCGAGGTGCGCCCCGACCCGAAGTGGCTCGCCGTGCTGGGCACCTTCGACGTCGTCGCCCTGGAGAACGGCGGCTCGGTCGAGGACGCGTCCAACCGCTTCTACTCCCCGCCGACCAACACCATCAACCCGGGCCGCTCCCGCAAGATGGACGACGGCTGGGAGACCGCCCGCCGCCGCGACAACGGCAACGACTGGATCCGCTACCAGCTCGTCGCCGAGTCCGAGATCCGCGCCGTCGAGATCGACACCGCCTACCTCAAGGGCAACTCGGCCGGCTGGGCCTCGCTGTCCGTCAAGACCGGCGAGGAGGGCGAGTGGACGGAGTTCCTGCCGCGCACCCGCCTGCAGCCCGACACCAACCACCGCTTCGTACTGGACGCCCCGGCGGTCGGCACCCACGTGCGGATCGACATCTTCCCGGACGGCGGCTTCTCCCGCCTGCGCCTGTTCGGCTCGCTGACGGAGGCCGGCGCCGCCGCGCACGCCGCCCGCCACCAGGAGCTGGGCGGCTGACCCGCCCCGCCTCGTGACCCGCCCCGGGGGCCGACACCCCCGGGCCTCGTCGTACTCGCGCGTCGAGCCGGCCGCGGTGAGCTCCCTCAGCTCGACCCGGCGGATCTTGCCGGAGACGGTCTTG
>NZ_JBNNPF010000027.1:22082-116263 GCF_050275515.1 Streptomyces sp. NPDC004126
CCCGGGGGCCCCGGGCACTGTCCTGTGGGGCGCACCGCGCGCGGTGCGCCCCACAGGCGTTCCCTCAGGCCGTGTGGCCGCCGTCCACCGAGAACTCCGCCCCCGTGACGTACGCGGAGTCCGGCCCGGCGAGGAAGGACACCATGGCGGCCACCTCCTCGGGGGTGCCGTAGCGCCCGAGCGCCGTCAGCGAGCGCTGCGCGTCCGCGTACGGGCCGTCGGCCGGGTTCATGTCGGTGTCCGTGGGCCCCGGGTGGACCAGGTTGGCGGTGATGCCGCGCCCGCCGAGCTCCCGGGCCAGGGCCTTCGTCAGGCCCGTCATGGCCGCCTTGCTCATCGCGTACAGCGTGCCGCCCGGGCCGGGGACCCGGCCCACCATGCAGCTGCCGACGGTGACGATCCGCCCGCCGGATCCCATGTGCGCCGCCGCGGCCTGCGCGGCCAGGAAGGCGCCCCGGACGTTGACGCCGAGGACCAGGTCCACCTCGGCGGGGCCGAGCGTGTCGATCGGTCCGACCACCCCGGCGCCGGCGTTGTTGACCAGGACGTCGAGCCGCCCCAGCGCCCGTACGGTCTCCTCCACCGCCGTCCGCGGGCCGTCGGCGGAGGCCGCGTCGGCCCGCACCGCCAGGCCCCTGCGGCCCAGCGCCTCGATCTTGCCGACGACCTCGGCCGCCGCCCCGGCGCCGTTGACGTACGTGAGCGCGACGTCGAAGCCGTCCTCGGCCAGCCGCAGCGCGGTGGCCGCTCCGATGCCCCGGCTGCCGCCCGTCACCAGGGCCACCGTGTTGCCGTTCATGTCGTTCCTCCCCGATCCGTTCCCCCGCATTTGGTTGCGGGTTCAATGAAATCCTTGGGAGGCGGACGGCGCTGGCGGGAATCCGACCTGGCGTTCACGCGCGCCGCACCGATGAGTCCGGGCGCCGGCGGGAGTCTGAGGAGGAGAAGCAGTCGACACAAGGAGCGCCGCGCCATGGGCAAGCTGACCCTCACCACCTTCCTGACCCTCGACGGAGTGATGCAGGCCCCCGGAGGGCCCGAAGAGGACGCCAGCGGCGGGTTCGCCTACGGCGGCTGGCTCGTGCCGTTCGACGACGAGGGCATGGGGGAGTTCATGAACGAGGTCTTCGGCCGGGTCGGAGCCTTCCTCCTCGGGCGCCGGACGTACGACATCTTCGCCTCCTACTGGCCGCAGCACGACGATCCGGCCGACCCGATCCCGAACAAGCTCAACCGGCTGCACAAGTACGTCGCCTCGACCACCCTCAAGGAACCCGCCTGGGGACCCGCCACCGTCGTGGACGGGGAGCAGCTCCAGTCGGAGATCGTCCGGATCAAGGACGCCATGGACGGGGAACTCCAGGTGCACGGCAGCGGGCAGCTGGCCCAGTGGCTGCTCGCGCGCGACCTCGTCGACGAGCTGAACCTGCTGGTCTTCCCCGTCTTCCTCGGCGCGGGCCGGCGGCTGTTCCCCACCGGCGGCCTGCCCACGGCCTTCGAGCTGACCGCCTCCCGCACCACCGGCCGCGGGACCGCCATCCACACCTACCGCCCCACCGGCCGCGCCTCCTTCGGCACCTTCGCGGACTGAGCGGGGCGGAGGGGGCCGAACGGGACCGGACCGGGCCGACGGGCCGCCGCGGCCGCGCGGGATATCCGGTCGACCGGGAAGATCCACTCGGTTACCGTGGGTCCGCATCCGTGCGAGCCGCCGACGTCTCCACACCCTCCACCCCGTCGGAGCCGCCCGGTGTCCACCCTCGCCGCCCCCGCGCCCGCCCTCGCCCCCCGCCGCGCCTGGCTCGCGGACCTGCCCGTGCTGCTGGTCGCCGTCGTCTGGGGCGGCAGCTACCTCGCCGCCAAGGGGATCACCACCGCGCACACCGTGATCGCGGTCCTCGTGCTGCGCTTCGCTCTCGTGCTCCCGGTGCTGGTCCTCGCCGGATGGCGGCGGCTGCGCGCGCTGGGCCCCGCCCAGCTGCGCGGCGCCGCGGCGCTGGGCCTCGTACTCGGCGGGATCTTCCTGCTGGAGACCTACGGGGTGGTGCACACCTCCGCCACCAACGCCGGTCTGATCATCAGCCTCACCATGATCTTCACGCCGCTCGCCGAGTCCGCCGTGCGCCGCAGGAAGCCCTCCGCCGCCTTCCTCGGGGCCGCGGCCGTCTCGGTCGCCGGTGTCGTGCTGCTCACCCAGGGCGCCGGCTTCACCGCCCCCGGCCCCGGCGACCTGCTGATCCTCGGTGCGGCCCTGGCCCGCACCCTGCACGTCCTGCTGATGGCGCGGATCAAGGCCGTCCAGGACGCCGACCCGCTCTCCCTGACCACCGTCCAGCTGGGCGCCGCCGTACTGGTCTTCGCCCTGCTCGCGGCCGTCCCCGGGACCGGCGACGGGCCCCGGGCGGCGGCCGCGGACTTCGGCCCCGCCGAATGGGCCGGACTCGCCTTCCTGTCCGTCTTCTGCACCCTCTTCGCCTTCTTCGTGCAGATGTGGGCCGTACGCCGGACCTCCCCGTCCCGCGTCAGCCTGCTGCTGGGCACCGAACCGCTGTGGGCGGCCGCCGCCGGCATCGCGATCGGCGGCGAGCACCTCGGCGCCGCCGGCCTCACCGGAGCCGCCCTCGTCCTGGCCGGCACCGCCTGGGGACGCCGCGCGGCGCGCTGACGGCCCCGGCCCCGCCGGCCGCCGATTGGCCGGTAAACGGCTCCTGCGGGCTTGATCACCCGGCTTACTGTGGCCCGCATGTCCGCCGGAGCCCGCACCCGCGCCCTACAGGTCCGGGAGCTCCTCCAGCCGTACGGGCCGGCGCTCCCGCCGGGAGCGTTCGCAGGCCTCGGCCACCCGGAACGCGGCGAGCGCCTGGATCCCGTCGCAGGGGTTGTCCCCCTCGCCGCGCACCAGCCGTACGAACGCCGCCAGCTCGGCCTCGTAGGCGGGGGCGAACCGCTCCAGGAACCCGGACCACGGCTTGCTCGCCGGGGGCGGCCCGTGCGGCTCCGTCGAGGCGATCGGCGTACGGTCGTCCAGCCCGGAGGAGACCTGGTCCAGCTCCCCGGCCAGTTCCATCCGCACGTCGTACCCGGCGCCGTTGCAACGGGTCCCGGTGCTGCTGACCAGCGTCCCGTCGTCCAGGGTGAGGACGGCGGCGGCCGTGTCGACGTCGCCCGCCTCCCGGAACCGGGCCGGACCCCCGTCGGCGCCG
This sequence comes from Streptomyces sp. NPDC004126, assembly GCF_050275515.1. Lineage (NCBI taxonomy): Bacteria > Bacillati > Actinomycetota > Actinomycetes > Kitasatosporales > Streptomycetaceae > Streptomyces > Streptomyces sp. NPDC004126. The sequence goes on from NZ_JBNNPF010000027.1 coordinate 25,286, forward strand.
GTCGCGTACACCTCGGCCACCTCGCGCCCGGTCACCCAGCGGACGATGTCGAAGTCGTGCACCAGGCAGTCCCGGTACAGGCCCCCGGAGGACGCCAGGTACCCGGCCGGCGGCGGGGCCGGGTCGGCGGTCATCGTGCGCACCGTGTGCAGCCGCCCCAGGGCACCCGAACGGACCAGCTCGCGGGCGGTCCGGCAGCCCGCGTCGAAACGCCGCATGAAGCCGACCTGGAGCAGCCCCCGGGCCGCTCCGACCTCGCGCAGCACAGCCAGGGTCCGGGCCAGGTCGGGGGCCAGCGGCTTCTCGCAGAACACCGGCAGCCCGCCGCGCACCGCCCGTACCACGAGGTCGGCGTGGCCCTCCGTCGCGCAGGCCACCACCACGGCGTCGACGCCCCAGGTGAAGACCTGGTCGACCGTCGGAGCGGCGGTGGCCCCCAGCCGGTCCGCGAGCCGCGCGGCCCGCCCGGGGTCGGCGTCGGCCAGCAGCAGCGAGCCGGCGTCCGGGTGGCGGGCCAGTGCGGCCGCGTGGAAGGAGCCGATCCGGCCCGTTCCGATCAGCCCGATGCGCATGCACTCAACGTGGCCCCGTACGGGGGACCTGTCAATCTGCCCGGGCATGCCCCGATGACCCTTCATGGTCCACTGTGGCGGATACTGGGCGGCTGAAACCGTAATGACCGATTGATGACGGACGAGGGAAGGGCACGGGGACGTGGCTAGGGTTCGGACAGGGGTACGCGTCGTCGGCGCCGTGCTCGCGGCGGTACTGGGGGCCTCCCTCGCGGGCTGCAGCAGCACGGGCGGCAAGCGCGCCGAGGAACGGGCGAAGGCCGCGGAGGCGGGCAGGCCCGCCGTGTCCACGCCGCGCTGGACCTTCGCGATGATCACCCACGCGGGCGACGGCGACACCTTCTGGGACATCGTGCAGAAGGGCGCCAAGGAGGCCTCCGCGAAGGACAACATCAACTTCGTCTACTCCCACGACGACCAGGCGCAGCAGCAGGCCCAGTTCGTGCAGAACGCCATCGACCAGAAGGTCGACGGGATCATCGTCAGCCTCGCCAAGCCCGAAGCCCTCAAGGACGTCATCGGCAAGGCCGTCAAGGCGGGCATCCCCGTCGTCACGGTCAACTCCGGCTCCGCCCAGTCCGCCGCGTACGGGGCGCTCACCCACATCGGGCAGGACGAGGAGATCGCCGGCGAGGCCGTCGGCACCGAGCTGACCAGGCGCGGGAAGAAGAAGGCCGTCTGCGTCCTGCACGAGCAGGGCAACGTGGGCCACGAGCAGCGCTGCGCGGGGGCGAAGAAGACCTTCGGCGGCAGCATGGAGAACCTGTACGTAGAGGGCACCAACATGCCCTCCGTCCAGGCCGCCATCCAGGCCAAGCTCCAGGCGGACCCGTCCGTCGACTCCGTCGTGACCCTCGGCGCGCCCTTCGCCCCCACCGCCGTCAAGGCGAAGGACGCGGCGGGCAGCAAGGCCGAGGTGGACACCTTCGACCTCAACGAGTCCGTCGCCCGCGACCTGAAGTCCGGGGCGCTGGGCTTCGCCGTGGACCAGCAGCCCTACCTGCAGGGGTACGAGGCCGTGGACCTGCTGTGGCTCTACCGCTACAACGCGGACGTGCTCGGCGGCGGCCGCCCGGTGCTGACCGGGCCGCAGATCGTCACCGCGGCCGAGGCGGCCAAGCTGGAGGAGTACATCAAGCGGGGCAGCCGATGAGCGCCGCCGCCCCCGCGGCCGACGAACGGCTCGCGCCCACCTCGTACGTCCGGCGGCTGCTGGGCCGGCCCGAGCTGGGCGCGGTCGTCGGCGCCGCCGCCGTCTTCGTCTTCTTCTGCTTCGCCGCCGACAGCTTCCTCAAGCCCGCCAGCCTGAGCACGGTCCTGTACTCGGCCTCCACCATCGGCATCATGGCGGTTCCGGTGGCCCTGCTGATGATCGGCGGCGAGTTCGACCTCTCCGCCGGCGTCATGGTGACCACGTCGGCGCTGTTCAGCTCGATGTTCAGCTACCAGATGACCGCCAACGTCTGGGTCGGCGTCCTCGTCTCGCTGCTGGTCACCCTGGCCATCGGCTTCTTCAACGGGTTCATGCTGACCCGCACGAGGCTGCCGAGCTTCATCATCACGCTGGGCACCTTCCTGATGCTGACCGGTCTGAACCTCGGCTTCACCAAGCTGATCAGCGGCTCGGTCTCCACCAAGTCCATCGCCGACATGGAGGGCTTCTCCTCCGCGCGGGCCCTGTTCGCCTCGCAGTGGAACGTCGGCTCGGTCACCCTCAAGGTCACGATCCTGTGGTGGCTGGTGCTGGTCGCCGTCGCCACCTGGATCCTGCTGCGCACCCGCGCCGGGAACTGGATCTTCGCCGTCGGCGGCGGTGCCGACGCGGCGCGCGCCACCGGCGTCCCGGTGGTCAAGACCCGGATCGGCCTCTACATGGGCGTCGCGCTGTGCGCCTGGATCTCCGGGCAGCACATCCTCTTCTCCTTCGACGTCGTCCAGTCGGGCGAGGGCGTCGGCAACGAGTTCCTCTACATCATCGCGGCCGTCATCGGCGGCTGTCTGATGACGGGCGGCTACGGCTCGGCGATCGGCTCGGCCGTCGGCGCCTTCATCTTCGGCATGACCAGCAACGGCATCGTCTACGCGCAGTGGAACCCCGACTGGTTCAAGTTCTTCCTGGGCGCCATGCTGCTGCTCGCCACGCTGCTGAACGCATGGGTCCGCAAGCGGGCGGAGGCGCGGGCATGAGCACGCCACTGGTGAAGCTGACGGACGTCAGCAAGTACTACGGCAACATCCGCGCCCTCCAGGGCGTGTCCCTGGAGGTGTCGGCGGGCGAGATCACCTGCGTGCTCGGCGACAACGGCGCCGGCAAGTCCACCCTCATCAAGATCATCGCGGGGCTGCACCGGCACGACGCCGGCAGCTTCGAGATCGAGGGCGTCGAGACCGAACTGGCCAACCCGCGCGCCGCCCTCGACCACGGCATCGCCACCGTCTACCAGGACCTGGCCGTCGTCCCCCTCATGCCGGTGTGGCGGAACTTCTTCCTCGGCTCGGAACCGACCAAGGGCCGCGGCCCCTTCCGCCGCCTCGACGTCGACCTCATGCGCGAGACCACCCGCACCGAGCTGCTGCGCATGGGGATCGACCTGCGCGACGTCGACCAGCCCATCGGCACCCTCTCCGGCGGCGAGCGGCAGTGCGTGGCCATCGCCCGCGCCGTGTACTTCGGCGCGAAGGTCCTCGTCCTGGACGAGCCCACCGCCGCCCTCGGCGTCAAGCAGTCCGGCGTGGTCCTCAAGTACGTCGCCGCCGCCCGCGACGCGGGCCTCGGCGTGGTCCTCATCACCCACAACCCGCACCACGCCTACCTGGTCGGGAACCGCTTCGTACTCCTCAAGCGGGGTGCCATGGCGGGCAGTCACACCCGCGACTCGATCACCCTGGACGAGCTCACCCGGCAGATGGCGGGCGGCTCGGAGCTGGAGGAGCTGAGCCACGAGCTGGAGCGGGTGGCAGAATCAGGGACGACCACCCCATCCGATCCGGCCACCGACAGGGACGAAACGACTCGATGAGCACGTACCGGGACTTCACGCTCGCCCACCGGGGGGCTGCGCGAGGCACCGTCCTGCGGACCGTCGGGACCCGTGAGCGCCGCTCCCTGCGCACCGCCCCGCGCGTCCCGACCGTCGGCATCGACATCGGCGGCACCAAGGTCATGGCGGGCGTGGTCGACGCCGACGGGGTCATCCTGGAGAAGATCCGCACCGAGACCCCGGACAAGTCCAAGAGCCCCAAGGTCGTCGAGGACACCATCGTCGAGCTGGTGCTCGACCTGTCCGACCGGCACGACGTGCACGCCGTGGGCATCGGCGCCGCCGGCTGGGTCGACGCCGACCGCTCCCGCGTCCTGTTCGCCCCGCACCTGGCCTGGCGCGACGAGCCGCTGCGCGACGCCCTCCAGTCCCGGCTCGCGGTCCCGGTCATGGTGGACAACGACGCCAACACCGCCGCCTGGGCCGAATGGCGCTTCGGCGCCGGCCGCGGCGAGGACCACCTCGTCATGATCACCCTGGGCACCGGCATCGGCGGGGCCATCCTGGAGGGCGGCCAGGTCAAGCGCGGCCGCTTCGGGGTGGCCGGCGAGTTCGGCCACATGCAGGTCGTCCCCGGCGGACACCGCTGCCCCTGCGGCAACCGCGGCTGCTGGGAGCAGTACAGCTCCGGCAACGCCCTGGTCCGCGAGGCCCGCGAGCTGGCAGCCGCCGACTCCCCGGTCGCGTACAACATCATCGCCAAGGTCGGCGGCAACGTCCACGAGATCACCGGCCCCCTCATCACCGAGCTGGCCCGCGAGGGCGACGCCATGTGCGTCGAACTCCTCCAGGACATCGGCCAGTGGCTCGGCGTCGGCATCGCCAACCTCGCCGCCGCCCTGGACCCGTCCTGCTTCGTCATCGGCGGCGGCGTCAGCGCCGCCGACGACCTGCTCATCGGCCCCGCCCGGGACGCCTTCCGCCGCCACCTCACCGGCCGCGGCTACCGCCCCGAGGCCCGCATCGCCAAGGCCCAGCTGGGCCCCGAGGCCGGCATGGTCGGCGCCGCCGACCTCGCCCGGCTGGTCGCCCGCCGCTTCCGCCGCGCCACCCGCCGGCGCGTCGAGCGGCACGAGCGCTACGCGCAGCTGGGCCGGCGCGGCGCCGCGGGCCCCACGGACCCCAAGGATCAGGAACAGCAGTGACTCCGCCCTCCCTGCCCCGCCAGGCCTCCTCCCCCGAAGCGGGCGGTACCCAGCCGCCCACCCCCGAGGAGCGCGAGGACCGCCGGCACACCGTACGGCGCCGCTGGGTCACCGCGATCATCATCGTGCTGCTCATCGGGGTCCCGGCGGGGTACCTGTTCATCTCGGCGCAGCAGAGCCGCCAGAGCGGCAGGGACAAGGCCGCCCGGGTGGGTGCGGTCAAGGTGCGCACCGACTGGCCCTCCAAGGTGCAGCGCAGCATCTACGAGGTGCCGATCCCGCTGATGGCCTCCCACGTCGGCTACCTGGAGACCAACAACTGGCACACCAGCCGGCTGTACGTGCAGTTCCAGGTCACCCCCGCGCAACTGGACACCTTCCTGGCCGGCGTGGGCACGAACCGGGAGGCCCTGACCCCCGGCGTGTCGGTCTCCGACCGGGACGCCAAGGTGGCCGGCTGGAGCTGGAGCCCGAAGCACCGGTGGACCGGGGTCACCCTGGAGGCCCAGGACCCGCGTCCCACCCGCGACGTCACCGTCGACCTCACCAACCCGTCGGCCCCCCGCGTCTACGTGGTCTCCACCACCGTGCCGTAGGCCCGCCACGGCCTATGGTGGGATCATGAAGCTCACCAAACGGCTGCACTCCTGCGTCCAGTTGGAGAAGGACGGGCGCGTGCTCGTCATCGATCCGGGCGCCTTCAGCGAACCGGACGCGGGCCTCGGGGCGGACGTCCTGCTGGTCACCCACGAGCACCCCGACCACTTCGACGAGGGCCGGCTGCGCGCGGCGCTCGACGCCAACCCGGCCGCCGCCCTGTGGACCCTGCGCAGCGTCGCGGACCGGATGGCCGCCGCCTACCCGGGCCGGGTGCACGCCGTGGGCCACGGCGACGCCTTCACCGCCGCCGGCTTCGAGGTCCAGGTCCACGGCGAGCTGCACGCCGTGATCCACCCGGACATCCCGCAGGTCACGAACGTGGGCTACCTCGTGGAGGGCTCCCTCTTCCACCCCGGGGACGCGCTGACCGTGCCGGGCGTCCCGGTGGAGACGCTGATGCTGCCGGTCCACGCGCCGTGGAACAAGGTCGCCGAGGTGATCGACTACGTCCGCGAGGTCAAGCCGGCCCGGGCCATCGACATCCACGACGCCTACCTCGCCGACATCGCCCGGCCCATCTACGACATGGCCCTGGGCACCTTCGGCGGCGCCCCGCACAGCCGCCTCGGCGCAGGCGAGAGCGCCGCGCTCTGACTGTCGGTGCCGGGCGGTAGGTTGGTGTGCATGCGTATCGCCACGTACAACGTCAACTCGATCACCGCCCGGCTGCCGCGCCTGCTGGCCTGGCTGGAGAGCTCCGGCACGGACGTCCTGTGCATCCAGGAGACCAAGTGCTCCGCGGAGCAGTTCCCCGCCGCCGAGCTGCGCGAGCTGGGCTACGAGTCGGTCGTCAACGCCACCGGCCGGTGGAACGGCGTGGCCCTGCTCTCCCGCGTCGGCCTGGAGGACGTCGTCGTGGGGCTGCCCGGCGGCCCCGACTACGAGGGCGTCCAGGAGCCCCGCGCCATCTCCGCCACCTGCGGCGGGGTGCGCGTCTGGTCCGTGTACGTGCCCAACGGCCGCGAGGTCGAGCACGACCACTACGGCTACAAGCTGAACTGGTTCGGCGCCCTGACCACCGCCATCGCCGAGGACGCGGCCGGCACCCGCCCCTTCGCGGTCCTGGGCGACTTCAACGTGGCGCCGACCGACGAGGACGTGTACGACCCGGCCGTCTTCGAGGGGCTCACGCACGTCACCCCCGCCGAGCGGGCCGCCCTGGAGGCCCTGCGCGCCGCCGGCCTCGCCGACGTCGTGCCGCGCGCCCTCAAGTACGACCGCCCGTACACCTTCTGGGACTACCGCCAGCTCGCCTTCCCCAAGAACCGGGGCATGCGCATCGACCTGGTGTACGGGAACGAGCCCTTCGCGAAGGCGGTCAAGGACGCCTACGTGGACCGCGAGGAGCGCAAGGGGAAGGGCGCCTCCGACCACGCCCCGGTCGTGGTCGACCTGGACGTCTAGAAGACGCACGGATCGGGGCGCGCCCTGTGGCCAGCCGGGGATCCTGGTGCCAGGCTGGTCGGTATGAACATCCCTTTCCTGGCCAACTGGCTGAACAGGCACGAAACGGAACAGGGTGCGGGGCTCGCCGCCGCCCTCGCGGATGATCCCGAGGGCGTCGCCGAGCTGTTCTCGGAGTGCGAGATGCTGCGCTCCCAGGCGAGGTCGGCCGGCCTGGAACTCGACCAGACCCCGGCCTCGTTGGAGGCCCTGGACCAGTTGATGCCGCGCTGGCGCCGGGACCCCGAGGCCGTGCCCTGGCTGGGCAACGACGCGGGCTTCTACCTCGGGACCGTGATCGTGCGGAGCCTGCCGGGGGCCGGCTGGCAGGTCTGGCCGAACGGCCAGCCGGTGATCCGGCTCGCGTCCGGGCGGGAGCTCAACGTGATCGAGTCGGGGCTGTCCTGGGCGATGACCGGCTCCCCGGAGCTGAGCCAGGCCTACGCCGAGGCCTCCGAGGGCTGAACGAAGGATCAATGTACGCCAATGTACTTTATGTACCTTTTTGGCGTGTCGAGGTGAAGTGCCCCCGACGGCTGGATAGTTTGCGCTGACCTCGACACACCGACAAGTGGGCAGGGCAGCGTATGGCCGTCGATCCGTTGATCGAGCTGCGGGACGTCAACAAGCACTACGGGGAGTTGCACGTCCTCCAGGACATCAACCTCACCGTCGGCCGCGGGGAGGTGGTGGTGATCATCGGACCGTCCGGGTCCGGGAAGTCCACCCTCTGCCGGACGATCAACCGGCTGGAGACCATCGAGTCCGGCACGATCACCCTCGACGGCCGCCCCCTGCCCGACGAGGGCAAGGAGCTGGCGGGTCTGCGCGCCGAAGTCGGCATGGTCTTCCAGTCCTTCAACCTCTTCGCGCACAAGACCGTCCTGGCCAACGTCTCGCTCGCCCAGATCAAGGTGCGCAGGCGCAAGAGGGAGGAGGCCGACAAGCGCTCCCGGGAGCTCCTGGAACGGGTGGGCCTCGCCAGTCAGGCGGACAAGTACCCGGCCCAGCTCTCCGGCGGCCAGCAGCAGCGCGTGGCCATCGCCCGCGCCCTGGCCATGAACCCCAAGGCGCTCCTCTTCGACGAGCCCACCTCCGCCCTCGACCCCGAGATGATCAACGAGGTGCTGGAGGTCATGCAGCAGCTGGCCCGCGACGGGATGACCATGGTCGTGGTCACCCACGAGATGGGCTTCGCCCGCTCCGCCGCGAACCGCGTCGTCTTCATGGCCGACGGCCGCATCATCGAGGACCGCACCCCGGAGGCCTTCTTCACCGCCCCCGAGAGCGACCGCGCCCGGGACTTCCTCTCCAAGATCCTCAAGCACTGAGGGGCGGCCCGATGAAGCACACCCTGCGCGCCCTCGCCCTGGCCGCACTCCTCCTCGCGACCGCCGCCTGCGGCAAGTCCGGCAGCCCCCCGGTCAAGGGCCCCCAGCCCGAGGACCTGCCCGTCTACAAGGTCGACACCGGCTTCTCGCTGCCCGCCTCGCGCACCTGGGAGAAGGCGAAGAAGCGCGGCCGCCTCGTCGTCGGCGTCAAGGAGGACCAGCCGTACATGGGGGAGAAGGACCCCGCGAGCGGCCGCTACTCCGGCTTCGACATCGAGATCGCCAAGATGATGGCGGCCTCGCTCGGCTTCGACCCCAAGACCATCGAGTTCAAGACCATCGCCTCCGCCAACCGCGAGACCGCCCTCCAGAACGGCCAGATCGACTACTACGTGGGCACCTACACGATCAACGACAACCGCAAGAAGCAGGTCGGCTTCGCGGGCCCCTACTTCATGGCCGGCCAGTCCCTGCTCGTCCGAAGGAACGAGAAGGACATCAAGGGCCCCGAGGACCTCGCCGGGAAGAAGGTCTGCTCCGCCGCCGGCTCCACCCCCTACCAGCGGCTCCAGAAGGAGTTCCCCAAGGCCGTGCTCGTCGCCTACGACACCTACTCGGTCTGCGTGGACAACCTGCTGACCTACCAGGTCGACGCCGTCTCCACCGACGACTCCATCCTCCTCGGCTACGCCGCCAAGGTCCCCGAGGAGCTCAAGGTCGTCGGCAAGCCCTTCTCCAAGGAGCCCTACGGCATCGGCGTCCCCCGCAGCGACAACGCCCTGCGCCTCGCCCTCGACGACGCGCTGGAGGCGGACGAGAAGAACGGCGACTGGAAGAAGGCCTACGAGGCCACCCTCGGCCTCTCCGGCCAGCCCGCCCCCACCCCGCCCGCCATCGACCGCTACCCGGCGAGCTGAGGGAGAGCGCACCCGTGAACGTACTCACCGAGAACTTCGCGCTCTACGGCAAGGGCTTCCTCGGCACCCTCGAACTCACCGTCTACTCCTCGATCGTCGCCCTGGTCCTCGGCTTCCTGATGGCCTCCTTCCGCGTCGCGCCCGTCGGCTCCTTCCGCGTCTTCGGCACGGTCTGGGTGACCGTGCTGCGCAACACCCCGCTCACCCTGCTGTTCTTCGCCGTACTGCTGGGCCTGCCGCGCTTCGGGATCGTCCTGCCCTTCGAGGTGTTCGCCGTCCTCGCGCTCGGCTGCTACACCTCGGCCTTCATCTGCGAGGCGCTGCGCTCCGGCATCAACACCGTGCCCAAGGGGCAGGGCGAGGCCGCGCGCAGCCTGGGCATGTCCTTCGGGCAGACCCTGGGCGCGGTGGTGCTGCCGCAGGCCTTCCGCTCCGTCATCCCGCCCATCGGCTCGACCCTGATCGCCCTCGCGAAGAACTCCGCGATCGCCGGCGCCTTCAGCGTCACCGAGCTGCTGGGCACGTACAAGACCCTCAACGAGCTGGGCTACAGCATCGTCTGGACCTTCGTCTGGATCGCCGTCGGCTACCTGATCATCACCCTGTCCATCAGCGCGGTCTTCCACGTGCTGGAGAAGCGCTACGGAGTCGCCCGATGACCGCGCACGCGCTGCACGGGGACCTGGAGTCCACCGCCCTCTACGACCTGCCCGGGCCCAGGGCCCGGCGCCGCCACTTCCTCTACGGGGTCGTCTCGACGGCGGTGATCCTCGGCCTGCTGGCGTGGATCCTCTACCTGCTCTTCGACACCGACCAGTTCACCGCCGCCAAGTGGACCCCCTTCGAGTACAAGGGCATCCAGGAGCTGCTGCTCAGGGGGCTCGGCAACACCCTGAAGGCCTTCGCGTACGCCTCCGTGTTCTCGCTCGTGCTCGGCGCGGTGCTCGCGACCGGCAGGCTCTCGGTACACCGTCCGGTGCGCTGGGCGGCAACGCTGTGCGTGGAGTTCTTCCGGGCCATGCCGGTGCTGGTGATGATCTTCTTCATCTTCGTGGCGCTGAAGGTCCAGCCGCTGCCCGCCCTGGTGGCGGGGCTGACGCTGTACAACGGCTCGGTGCTCGCCGAGGTCTTCCGTACGGGCATCAACGCGGTGGAGAAGGGCCAGCGCGAGGCGGCGTACGCGCTCGGCATGCGCAAGACGCAGGTGATGACCTTCGTCCTGGCGCCGCAGGCGGTCCGGGCGATGCTGCCCACGATCATCAGCCAGCTGGTGGTGGCCCTCAAGGACACCTCGCTGGGCTTCCTGATCACCTACGAGGAGTTCCTGCACGCGGGCAAGCTGATCGCCTCCAACCTGGACTACGACCTGCCCTTCATCCCCGTAGTGATGATCATCTCGCCGATCTACATCGGCATGTGCATGCTGCTGTCCTGGTTCGCCACCTGGGTCGCGCGGCGCGAGCGGCGGAGCCTGAAGACCCGGGCCGTCGAGGTCGCACCCGCCGAACCGGCCACGCTGCTGCCGGGGAGATAGACGGCCCCCCGGCAGCGGCCGCGGATCACTGTTCGCGCAGCGGCACCGAGACGTACGAGGGATCGGTGCGCGGCGAGGAGAAGGTCAGCTGCGCGCCGGCGGGGTTGTGCTCGATGTAGAGCGGGTCGACCGTGTCGACGACGAGGGCCAGGCGGTGGCCCTCGGGGACGTCGTAGGCGGTGGAGAAGAGGTCGAGGTCGACCCCGAAGGACTGCCCGGGGGCCTTCCCGTGGAAGGTGTACGGGGCGTTGCTGACGAGCTTGCCGATGCCGAGCGGGCCGACGTCGTAGAGGTAGGCGACGAAGGTGCCGTCGCCCTTGGTCGGCGTGACGGTGGTGTGCAGGCGCACGGTGCCGCGGATCCGGCGCTCCTCCTCGTAGCGCGGGGACTGCCAGACCGCGGCGAAGGCGCGGGGGAGCAGCGGGATCGAGGCGGTCGGCGGGGCCTTCGCGAACTGGTCGAGGACGCTGGAGAGGAAGAGGATCCCGCCGTTGGCGCCGGAGTCGACGTTCGCCCAGACGTGCTCGCTGTCGGCGAGCGGGAGCTTCTCGGTGCCGCCGGAGCCGACCGACTTCCAGTCGGCGTAGCCCTCGTACCCGTCGGTGCTGCGGGACTTGAGCTGTACGGGGGCCTCGGTGTCGACCCCGTTGCGCTCGCCCTTGAGGTAGCGGTCGAACCAGCGGTGGGCGTTGGTCCAGGTGTCGTTGGGCAGGCCGAGCAGTCCGGTGGCCTCGGCGGTGGCGTGGTCGCCGGGCCGGAACTCCAGGCGCTTGGGGCCGGTGAGCTTCTCGAAGAACCCGGCGTACTGGTTGGGCGGGAAGATGGTGTCGCCCCAGGCGTTGCCGAGCATGATCGCGGCGCCGTTGGCGTTGATCCGGTCGACCTGCTCGGAGGCGGAGCGCTTCTTGCCCCACTCGATCATCGCCTGCTCGTTCTCCAGCTTCGACCCGAGGAAGTCACCGAGGATCTGCTGGAGTTCGGGTCCGGGGCGCCCGGTGAGCATGCCGGCGGCGCCGAGCATGCCGGCGGCCTGGAGGTGCTGGGTGCGGCCGGAGTAGATGGACTCGATGAGGTCGGCCCAGCCGCTGAGGGCCACCACGGCCTTGACGCGGGGATCGTGCGCGGAGGCCAGCAGGCTGATGCCGGCCCCGTAGGAGACCCCGCCGAGGCCGATGCGGCCGGGGTCGGCGGGGGCGTTGGCGAGGGCCCAGTCGATGACGGCGGAGACGTCGGCGATGTCCGCCGGCCCGGCGGTCTCGATCTGCCCGCCGGAGAGCCAGAAGCCGCGGGAGGTGTAACTCACCACGACGTAGCCGGAGTCGGCGAGCTGCTTGGCCTGGGCGATGTATTCGATCTGCGGCATGCCCCAGCTGGTGGGGAGCACGATCAGCGGGTACTTCCGGCCGGGCTCGGCGCCGGCCGGGGTGAAGACGTTGCCCTTGAGGGTGATGCCGCCCGAGCCGGGGATGTCGTGGAAGCGCACCTGCGAGGACGCGTTGGCCTGCGAGGTGGCGGCGGCGGGGGCCGCCTGGGCCTGATGGGGGGACAGGCCCAGGGCGGTCGCCGCGAGCAGTGCGGCCGCGGCCGCTGCGGTGGTGGGGCGGCTTCTCATCGATCGCTCCTCGCGTGCGCCGGTGTCCAAAAGTGACCCGACGGTAACGGGAGGGGCTTACTCAAGGTAACCCGTGAGTAAGTTACGTAGCGGTAACAATTGAGGGGGGGCAGTCGGCCGCCCGTACGGTCAGCCCTGCTGGGTGCCGCCGCCGGCCAGGGCGCTCTTCGCCTTCCACTGGTCCCACGACAGGTTCCACTCGCCATACCCGTTGCCGAGGTCGGCGTTGCCCTTGGAACCGCTGCCGACCACCTCGAAGGGATCGCCGACCTGCACCCGCTCGTAGAAGGACTTGGCCTCGGCGTCGCTCATGCCCACGCAGCCCGAGCTGGAGTTGACCCGGCCGAAGTTGGCGCTGTTCCAGGGAGCGGCGTGCGCGTACATGCCCGACCAGGTCAGCCGCATCGAGTAGTCGACCATCTTGTCGTAGGAGTCGCCCAGGCCCACCGTCTGGGAGTCCATCCGGATGGTGCCCTCCTTCGACATCAGCACCATCTTCCCGGACCAGGACGCCTTCTGGCCGCCGGGCGTGCCCGCCGAGACCGGGATCGTCTTCACCGTCTGGCCGTCCTCGGACACCGTCATCTTCTTGGTGTCGAGGCTGACCTCCATCCGGCGGTCCTTGCCTATCTTGAACTCGGTGTTGTAATCCCGCGCGAAGAGCCCGCCGCCGGAACCGGAGTCCACGCCGCTCAGCTTCATGTCGACCTTCACGTCGGTGCCGGACTTCCAGTAGTCCTTCGGCCGCCAGTCCACCCGGTCCTTCCCGGAATAGTCCTTGAACCAGCCCCAGGAACCCTCGGTGTTGTTCGAGGTGGTCACCTTCAGCTGCTTCTCGACCTCGGCCTTGTTCTTCACCGGATTGTCGAAGACCAGCGAAACGGGCATCGCGACGCCCACCGTGCTGCCCTTCGGGATGTTGATGGAGACCTTGTTCACCTTGTCCGCGGGCGAGGTCTTGAACTGGGTGCTCGCGCTCTGGCTGGCGGTGTTCTGCGCATCGACCTTGTAGTCGGTGCCGGGGGAGGCGTTGCGCTCCGACGTCCAGGTCCGGCCGTCGGCGGATATCTGTCCGGCCAGCTCCCCGCCCTTGCCGTCCACCACCTTGACCAGGGAGAACTTGCCGTCGGCGAGGGTCACCTTCACGGGCTCGCCGGCCTTGACCTGGTCACCGGTGAGGTTCACCGAGATCGCCATGTCCGGGCCCTTCTCCGTGCCGCCCGCCTTGCCGTCGCCGCCCGCCTTCCCGTCCGAGCCGCCGCCCCCGCAGGCACTGAGGGCGAGGGTCAGCAGTGCGGTGCCCGCCAGCACCGCGTGACGGGTGCGGCGGCGCGGAAGTGCGGTGCGGCGTGTACGGCTCAACGAAAACCCCTCCGGAATAACGGTCGTCCTCAGGTAAGGAGCGAACACGGCCACATTAGGTTGCGCATTCGGCGGAAAAACTTGCCCAGGGCCGTTGTGACATGGGCCGCAGCGGAACTGTTGCCATCCGGTCACATTCGAGGACTTGTGGAATCCGGCCGTCCGGAATTGGCCAACGGGCGGCCTCCGGGGCGGGAAAAGGGCCTTCCGCGTCGGGACGGGGGCCAAAGGACCCTACCGGGACGTGAATTAACCCGGCCCCGGCCGCCGGGTTACCCTCCCACCTTCGGCTCGGCGAAGGGAAAGACCCCGATGTACGGATCCACCAGCAGCGCGGCACCGGGCGCGGCCCCCGCGGCCCCCGCGGGCCCGGCGCCCACGACGGCGGCGGCCGTCACGACGGCCGCCGGGGCCCCGGAGAAGGCCTCGGTGCTGCGCAGCGGCGCGCTGATGGCCGCCGGCTCCGTCGTCTCCCGCGCCACCGGCTTCGTCCGCTCCGCCGTGGTCCTCGCCGCGCTGGGCGCCGGATTCCTCGGAGACGGCTACACCGTCGCCAACACCGTCCCGAACATCATCTACATGCTGCTCATCGGCGGCGCCCTCAACGCCGTCTTCGTCCCCGAGCTGGTCCGCGCCGCCAAGGAGCACCGCGACGGCGGCGCCGCGTACACCGACCGGCTGCTGACCGCCTGCGCCGCGGCGCTCCTCGCGCTCACCGCCGCCGCCGTCCTCGCCGCCCCGCTGATCGTCGACGCGTACACCCCCGCCTCCTACACGGACGCCCAGCGGAGCACCGTCATCGCCCTGGCCCGCTTCTGCCTCCCGCAGATCCTCTTCTACGGGCTGTTCACCCTGCTCGGCCAAGTGCTGAACGCGCGCGGCCGGTTCGGCGCGATGATGTGGACCCCGGTCCTCAACAACGTCGTGATCATCGGCGTCTTCGGCTTCTTCCTGTACGCCTCCGGAGGCGGCCGCGACGCCCTCGACGCCGCCGACACCCGGCTGCTGGGCATCGGCACCACCGCCGGGATCGCCGTCCAGGCCCTCGCCCTCGTCCCCTCGCTGCGCGCCGCCCGCTTCCGCTGGCGCCCCCGCTTCGACTGGCGCGGCAGCGGCCTCACCCGCCCCCTGCGCAACGCGGGCTGGCTGGTCGTGCTCGTCCTCAGCAACCAGATCGCCTACTGGGTGGTGACCAAGCTCTCCACCACCATCGGCGACCGGGCCCCCGGCTACGGCTACGCCGCCTACACCAGCGCCTACCAGCTGTGGATCGTCCCCCAGGGCATCATCACCGTCTCCCTGGTCACCGCCCTCATGCCCCGGATGAGCTCGGCCGCCGCCGACGGCGACCTCACCGCCCTCCGCGAGGACGTCTCCTACGCCCTGCGCTCCAGCGCCGCCCTCGTGGTCCCCGCCGCCGCCCTCTTCGCCGCGCTGGCCCCCTGGGTGATGGACTGCGTCTCCGGATACGGCAAGGTCACCCCCGCCGAGGTCGCGGCCATGGCCGGCATGCTCGCCGCCTTCGCCCCCGGCCTGATCGCCTACTCCGCCCAGTACGCCCTCGCGCGCGGCTTCTACGCCCTCTCCGACACCCGCACCCCCTTCTTCCTCAACCTGGTCATCGTCGCCCTCAACGCCGGCCTGTCCTACGCCGCCTACCTGCTGTTGCCGGTCCGCTGGGCCGTCACCGGCATGGCCGCCGCCACCTCCCTCGCCTTCATCGCGGGCGCCGCCGTCACCGCGTACGCCCTCTCCCGGAGGCTCGGCCCGCGCGCGAAGGCCCGCACCACCGCCGTCACCACCCACCTGCGGCTGCTCGCCGCCTGCCTGCCCGCCGCTGCCGCCGCCTACGCGGCCGCCCGCGCCGCCGCCGGCCTCGGCTCCTTCGCCGCCGCCGGAGCGGGAACCGCCGCGCTCGCCCTGGTCGTCGTACTCCTCGCCCGGCCGCTGCGGCTGGCCGAGATCACCGACCTGCTGGACTCCCTGCGCCGGAAGGTCGGCCGATAGCGGGAGGAAACCACATGAACCACCCTGGAATACTGACCGGATGCCACGCGTACTGCTGATCGAGGACGACCCTTCCATCAGGGAAGGAGTCGGCCTCGGCCTGCGCCGCCGCGGCCACGAGGTGAGCGCCGCCGCCACCGGCGAGGAAGGACTCGCCCTCATCGGCGGCTTCCGCCCCGAGCTCGTCCTGCTGGACCTCATGCTGCCCGGCATCAACGGCGTACAGGTCTGCCGCCGGATCCGCGAGACCAGCCAGGTCCCCATCATCATGCTCACCGCACGCGGCGACGACTTCGACATCGTCGTCGGCCTGGAGGCCGGAGCCGACGACTACATCGTCAAACCCGCCCGCACCGAGATCATCGAGGCCCGGATCAAGGCCGTGCTGCGCCGCCTCAAGGGCCCCGGCGGCCTGCCCGGCGTGGAACACCACGGCGAACTCGCCGTCGACCGCGCCGGACTGACCGTCGCCAAGAACGGCGAGCGCGTCGCCCTCGCACCCAGTGAGCTCAAGCTCCTGCTCCACCTTTCGGCCTCACCCGAACAGGTCTTCTCCCGGCAGCAGCTGCTGGAGTACGTGTGGGAGCACAGCTACCACGCCGACGCCCGGCTCGTGGACGCCTGCGTACGCCGGCTGCGCAACAAGGTCGAGGACCCCGAAGGCCACCCCCGCTACATACAGACCGTGCGGGGCTTCGGCTACCGCTTCGGCCCCCTCTAGGCCGTGCGCCGCCTCCCGCCGCTCGGCCTGCGCACCCGGCTGATCGCCGCGTTCCTGCTCGTCGCCACCATCTGCGCCGTCAGCACCGCCGCCCTCACCTACCGGCAGGCCCGCAGGGCCGTACTGACCCAGAGCCAGGACACCGCCGTCAGCACCCTGCGCGACCAGCTGGAGGGCCAGGGCATGAGCCTGCCCATGGACCGCCAGCAGCTCCAGCGCCTCGTCAACGACCTGGGCAAACGCGGAAAACCCCACTCCTGGGTGGTCTACGGCGAGTACGGCACCCTGCGCGCCTCCTCCAACGGCACCCCCACCACCTCCGCCGTCCTCACCGAGAAGCTGCGCGAGCAGGTCGCGGCCAACCCGCACGGCGCCTTCCAGCGGGTGCAGGACGGCCGCGGCGAGCCCTACCTCACCATCGGCATGCCCGCCGTCTTCACCCGCAACGGCAACCGCGAGCCCACCGGCGTCACCGTCTACGCCGTCATGCCGCTCACCAGCGAACAGCAGACCGTCGACGCCATGGTCGAAGCCGCCAAACAGGGCGCCGTACCGGGCCTGGCCATCTCCCTCGTACCCGCCCTGCTCGCCGCGCGCAGCGTCCTGCGCCCCGTCCGCGACATGCGCCGCGCCGCCCAGAACCTGGGCCGGGGCCGCCTCGACACCCGCATCACCGTCCGGGGCGCCGACGAACTCGCCGGCCTCGCCCGCACCTTCAACGAGACCGCCGGCGCCCTGGAGGAGTCCGTCACCGAGCTGCGGGAGGCGGAGGCCCGGGCCCGCCGCTTCGCCGCCGACGTCTCCCACGAACTGCGCACCCCGCTCGCCGGGATGCTCGCCGTCACCGAGGTCCTCGACGAGGACGCGGCCGGCCTCGACCCCGACACCGCCAAGGCGCTGCGGCTGATCAGCGCCGAGACGGGCAAGCTCGCCGTACTCGTCGAGGACCTGATGGAGATCTCCCGCTTCGACGCCCGCGCCGCCGGACTCAACCTCGACGACGTGGACGTCGCCGAGGCCGTCGGCAAGACCCTGGAGCGCCGCCGCTGGGACGACGACCGGGTCACCACCGACCTCCCCGAAGGGATCCGCGCCCGGCTGGACCCGCGCCGCTTCGACGTGGTCCTCGCCAACCTCGTCGGCAACGCCCTGCGGCACGGCGAGGCCCCCGTACGGGTCGCCGTGCGCACCCAGGAGCACCCCGGCGGACCACGCCTGCTGCTGGAGGTCGCCGACAGCGGACCCGGCATCGCGGAGGAGGTGCTCCCGCACATCTTCGACCGGTTCTACAAGGCCGACGCCGCCCGCGCCCGCTCCGCCGGCAGCGGTCTCGGACTCGCCATCACCCTGGAGAACGTCCGGCTCCACGGCGGCACCCTGAGCGCCGCCAACGGACCGGAAGGGGGCGCCGTGTTCACCCTCGACATGCCCCTGGAGGCCACCGCATGAGCAGCCGTACGCGGACCCGCGCGGCCTGCGCCGCCGCCCTGCTCGGCCAGGCGCTGCTGCTCACCGGCTGCGGGATCAAACCGACCGGGGTCATCGAGAGCGGCGCGGCCGCCAAGGTGGCCGTCGCCGCGCCCGCCCGCACCTCGATGGCCTACTTCGTCACCCCCGAGGGAAGGCTCGCCCCCGCACCGCAGCCCGAGCACACCGGCGACGGCCCCCGCGGCAGCCTGACGGGACTCCTCGCCGGCCCCGGAGCCGCGGAACTGGAAGCAGGGCTCGGCACCCGGCTCCCCCCGGTCGACGCGGCGGGGCTGGAGCAGATCGGCGTCGGCTTCACCGCCCGCGACCGGGTGGAGACACGGCTCCCCTTCCCCGTCGCCGACCTGGACCCGATCGCCCGCCGCCAGCTCGTGTGCAGCGCCCTGTCCACCCTCGCCCCGGCCTTCGAGGTGGTGCTGCGCGGCACCGACACCGCGCTGGAGCCGGCCCGCTGCGAACTCGGGGGCACGGCCTGATCCGAAAGACACGGCCCAGGGGCCACGGGCCCTTGCGGCCGCCCCCGCCGTCCCGCCACCGTGTGGACCATGGAACGCGCCGCCCGGACCGCCGGCATCCCCGACGTCTTCGACCCCCGCCTCTACGCCGAAGGCGTCCCGCACGAGCGCTACCGGCTGCTGCGCGAGCGGCACCCGGTCGCCTGGCAGGAGGAGCCCGAAGTCCAGGGCTGGCCCGCCGGGCCCGGCTTCTGGGCCGTCACCCGGCACGCCGACGTCGTCCGCGTCCTGCGCGACCACACCGCGTACTCCTCCTGGCTCGGCGCCACCCAGATCCGCGACCCCGACCCCGCCGACCTGCCGTTCCTGCGCAGCACCATGCTCAACCAGGACCCTCCCGGGCACGGCCGGCTGCGCCGCCTGGTCTCCCGCGCCTTCACCCCCGCCCGGGTCGACGCCTTCGCGGACCGGGCCCGCGAGCGCGCCCGCACCCTGCTGGCCGCCGCCCGCGACGGCGCCGAGGACGGCGCCGCCGACGTGGTGCGCGCCGTCACCGACGAGTACGCCCTGCTCAACCTCACCGACCTGCTGGGCGTCCCGCCCGCCGACCGGGGCCTGCTGCTGGAGTGGACCGTACGCGTCATCGGCTACCAGGACCCCGAGGACGCCCCCGAACCCCTCCTCGGCCCCGACGGCAAGCCGCTGAACCCGCGCTCCCCGGCCCTGCTCGGCGAGATGTTCGGCTACGCCCGGGAACTCGCCGCGCACAAGCGCGCCCACCCCGGGGACGACGTGATGACCGCCCTCGCCCAGGCCGGACTGGACCCCGCCGAGCTGGAGATGTTCTTCTTCCTGCTCACCGTCGCCGGCAACGACACCGTCCGCAGCGCCGCACCCGGAGGCCTCCTCGCCCTGGCCCGGAACCCGGACGCCTACCGCGGGCTGGCCGACGGCGCCACCGGCACGGACCGGGCCGTCGAGGAACTCCTGCGCGTCCATCCGCCGGTGCTCAGTTTCCGCCGCACCGCCGCCCACGACACCGAACTCGCCGGGACCACGATCCGCGCCGGCGACAAGGTCGTGGTCTTCCACGCCTCCGCCAACCACGACGAACGCGTCTTCCCCGACCCCGGCCGGCTCGACCTCGACCGCTCCCCGAACCCGCACGTCTCCTTCGGCGACGGCCCGCACGTCTGCCTCGGCGCCCACTTCGCCCGGCTCCAGCTGCGCACCCTCTACGAGGAGTGGCGTACGGCGATGCCCGCGCCCGAACTCGCGGGGGAGCCGCGCCGGCTGGTCTCCAACTTCATCAACGGCATCACCCGGCTGCCGCTGCGGGTGTCCGCGCCGCGGCGGTGACGTCGGCCACCAGCTCCGTCACGTCCGGGCCGTAGGCGTCGGAGTTGACCACCTTCAGCACCAGGCAGAACGACTCCCGCCGGTACTTCCGGGCCAGCTCCCGGTGGTTGCGGGCCAGGTAGCGGGCGCCCGCCTGGTTGCTGACCGCCGTCTGCCCGGATATGAGGAACACCGGCCGGGTTCCCGGTCCGGTCATCAGCCGGGCCAGCAGCACGTGTTCCACCCGGCCCTTCTGCCAGGGGTAGCTCTCCCCGCCCACCTGGATCGCCAGGCGGTCCGGTGCCGGCCCGTCGAAGGCGCCGACCCGCACGCCGGGCAGCATGGAGGCCAGGTGGGCCACCGTCCGCGTGTTCGAGGAGGGGCCGCCCACGCAGAACTCCGAACGCTCGCCGATGCCTTGGCGGACTCCGTCGTGCGAGACGAGCTGAAGGGTCGCACCGCAGTCCTTGATCAGGGCGGATGTCTCCAGCAGGGCGAACGCGTCGTTGCGGTGGACCGACCACGCGTCGGCGTCCGGCTTCCGGTTCACCACGAACAGGCAGTCCGCCCCGGCCGGCAGTCCGAAGAAGGCCTGTTTGCGGCGGAGCGCCCGACGCCACAGGTACGTCCGCGTGAACCAGCCGAAGCCACCGCTGACGGCGGTGGCCACCAACCCGAGCACTATGTTGCGCACGTCGTCGTTCATGCGGCGGATGGTAGCCGTCACGCCGCCGTCATGACGCGGCCCGCCCCGTGAAGTTAGGCTGCCGACCCTAGGTCTGACAGGCAGTCGACTGGAGGAACCGGATGCGCGCTTCCGCCGCACGTCAGTTAGCGTTCGCAGCCCTCGCCGGGGCGCTCGTCTCCACCGGGGCCGCCGCCCCGCCCCAGCAGGCCCCCGCCCCGCCCAAGGTGCCGGTCGCCGCCGGCTACGGCGGCGCCGTCGCCAGCGTCGACGCCGACGCCTCCGCCGCCGGCATCGCGGTACTGCGGGCCGGCGGCAACGCCGTGGACGCCGCCGTCGCCGTCGCCGCCGCGCTCGGGGTCACCGAGCCGTACTCCGCCGGGATCGGCGGGGGCGGCTACTTCGTCTACTACGACGCCTCCTCCCGCCGGGTGCACACCATCGACGGCCGCGAGACCGCCCCCGCCACGGCCACCGCCACCCTCTTCCAGGAGAACGGCGTCCCCATCCCCTTCGCCGAGGGCCAGACCAGCGGGCGCTCGGTCGGCGTCCCCGGCACCCCCGCCACCTGGAAGAGCGCCCTCGACGCCTGGGGCAGCCGCCCGCTCGCCCAGCTCCTGCGCCCCGCCGAGAAACTGGCCCGCGACGGCTTCACGGTCGACAGCACCTTCCGCGCCCAGACCGAGGCCAACCAGGACCGCTTCAGGGACTTCCCCGCCACCCGCGAGCTGTTCCTGCCGGGCGGGCAACTGCCCGTCGTCGGCTCCACCTTCAAGAACCCGGACCTCGCCGCCACCTACGCCGAACTCGCCCGCAAGGGCACCGGCGCGCTCTACCGGGGCCCGATCGCCGAGGACATCGTCAACACCGTCCGCAAGCCCCCCGTCGACCCGGCCGCCACCCGCAACGTCCGCCCCGGCGACCTGACCACCGCCGACCTGCGCGCCTACGCGACCAAGCGGCAGGCCCCGACGCAGATCGCGTACCGGGGCCTGGACGTCTACAGCATGGCGCCGTCCTCCTCCGGCGGCACCACCGTCGGCGAGGCGCTGAACATCCTGGAGCGCACCGACCTGTCCGGGCTGTCCCAGGCGCAGTACCTGCACCGCTACATCGAGGCCTCCCGGATCGCCTTCGCCGACCGGGGGCGCTGGGTCGGCGACCCGGCCGCCGAGTCCGTGCCCACGCGGGAGCTGCTCTCGCAGCGGTTCGCCGACAGCCGCGCCTGCCTGATCAAGCCCGACCGGACGCTGACCAGCCCGCTGGCCCCCGGCGACCCCCGCAATCCGGTCCCCTGCGCCACCACGGGCGAGACCGCCCCCACCACCTACGAGGGGGAGAACACCACGCACCTGACGGTCGCCGACCGCTGGGGCAACGTGGTCTCCTACACCCTGACCATCGAGTCCACCGGCGGCAGCGCCATCACCGTCCCCGGGCGGGGCTTCCTGCTCAACAACGAGCTGACCGACTTCTCCTTCGCCCCGGCGGCCCCCGGCGTGCCCGACCCCAACCTGCCCGGCCCCGGCAAGCGCCCGCGCTCGTCCATGTCCCCGACCATCGTCCTGGACCACGGCCGTCCGGTCCTCGCGGTCGGCTCCCCGGGCGGCGCCACCATCATCACCACCGTCCTGCAGACCCTGACCGGCCACCTGGACCGGGGCCTGCCGCTGGTGGACGCCATCGCGGCCCCGCGCGCCAGCCAGCGCAACCAGACCACCACCGAGCTGGAGCCGGGCCTGTGGAACAGCCCGCTGCGCGCCGAACTGGAGGGCCTGGGCCAGGCCTTCCGGCAGAACCCCGAGATCGGTGCCGCGACCGGCGTCCAGCGGCTGCCCGACGGCCGCTGGCTGGCGGCGGCCGAGACCACCCGCAGGGGCGGCGGCTCGGCGATGGTCGTACGGCCGCAGGGCAAGCCGTGACCGCTCCTACAGGGCGGTGAGGATCCTCGGGCCGCCCGCGGTGACGGCGACGGTGTGCTCGGCGTGGGCGGCGCGGGAGCCGTCGGTGGTGCGCAGGGTCCAGCCGTCGGGGTCGCAGGCGTAGTCGTCCGTACCTCCCGCGATCAGCATCGGCTCGATCGCGATGACCATGCCGGGGCGCAGCTTCATGCCGCGCCCCGGCGGTCCCTCGTTGGGGACGCCCGGGTCCTCGTGCATGCTGCGGCCGATGCCGTGGCCGCCGAATCCGTCGGGGATGCCGTAGCCGGCGGAGCGGCAGACGGTGCCGATGGCGTGGGCGATGTCGCCGATCCGGTTCCCGGGGACGGCGGCGGCGATGCCGGCGGCGAGGGCCCGCTCGGCGGTCTCCACGAGGCGCAGGTCCTCGGGGTGCGGCCGGCCGACGGTGAAGCTGACGGCCGAGTCCCCGCACCAGCCGCGCAGCTTCGCCCCGCAGTCGATGCTGACCAGGTCCCCGTCGCGGAGCCGGTAGCCGTCCGGGATGCCGTGGACGATCGCGTCGTTGACCGAGGCGCAGACCACGGCCGGGAAGGGCACCGGAGCGAAGTGCGGCCGGTAGCCGAGGAAGGGGGAGGTGGCGCCGGCCTCGCGCAGGACCGCGCGGGCCGCCGCGTCCAGCTCCAGCAGGGACACCCCGACCCGGGCGGCTCCGCGTACGGCGGCCAGGGCCTGCGCCACCACCCGGCCCGCGGCGCGCATCTCGTCGATCGACCTGTCGGTCTTCAGTTGAACCATGCCAATAACTATACCGGTATTTGTTTACCGGGATAGTTATTGGCGGACGGGGTAGGATGGGGTCATGGTCCGCACCCCCCTGACACCCGAAGAGCGCGAGCGCGGCGAGCGCCTGGGCGCGCTGCTGCGCGAGGCGCGCGCAGGCCGCAGCATGGTCGAGGTCGCGGCCGGCGCCGGCCTCTCCGCCGAGACCCTCCGCAAGATCGAGACCGGCCGGGCGCCCACCCCCGCCTTCTTCACGGTCGCCGCCCTGGCCCAGGTCCTCGGGCTCTCCCTGGACGAGGTCATCCGCCGCTGCGCGCTCGTCCCGGCCTGACCGCTCAGCCCCCGCGGCTGATGCGAGGCTCCTCGCAGGGCGGTAGCCGCCGCCCCCCTTGTGGGCGTGTCCGGCGGCCGGACGGACCAATGGGCGTTGCGGATTCGCGGATCCGGGAAGCGGTGAAGGCGTGTCAGTGATGAACGCAGCCAAACGCCTCGGCCTCGCACTCCTCGGCGCCCTCCTCGCGGCCGCACTGCTGGCCGCGGCCTGCTCCACCCCCGCAGGGCGGACCGCCGCCCTGACCCCGGCGCCGGCCGGCGGCGTCCTCACGGTGGACGGGAGCGCTGTGGACGCGGGTTCGCCGTCAAGGTTTGAGATTTCCGTAGCCCGCCCGTAACACGGGTGGGATGCAATGCGTGCATGGAGACGCCGACTGCGCTGGTGATCGGGCAACTCACGGACTACCTGCGGGGGTTGACGCAGAGACTGGATCCCGGAGCCGGCTGGTACGGGGAGTTCCTGCGGCGGGATCCGGAGGGGATGCGCGCCTGCCTCGACGGGGTCGCGGTGCCGCCGTGGGACGTACTGGAATCGCTGCTCGGCGACCTGCCGGGCGAGCCGGGCGGCGCGGCCGGCGAGGCGGCGTACGCGGCCTCGCTGCGGGCGGCCGCGGTCGCCGCGTGGGACGCCATGCCGGGCGGCGCGGGGGAGCTGCGGACCCTGCTCGACACCGCCGCCGCCCAGCGGGCCGCCCTGGACCGGGCGCTGCACACCCTGACCGCCCGGCTCACCGCCACCGGGGACCCGGGGGAGGCGGCCGCCCTGAACCGGGAACTGGCCTGGACCCGCGACGACGCGACCCGCGCCGCCGCCCGGCACGCGGACCTGGGATCCCGCCTGGCCGCCCTCGGGCCGACCGCCCTGATCCCGGGGCCGGGGCCGCAGCAGGGCTCGGGGCCGCAGACCTGGCCGCAGCCGTGGCCGGGGCGGGAGCCGGTTCCGCAGCCGCAGCCGCAGCCGCAGCCGCAGCGGCAGCCGCAGCCGCGCCCGGAGCCGGAGGGAGGGGCCGCGCCGCGGTCCGAGCCCGGGCCGCTGCCCGCGGTGCCCGCGCAGCGGGAGGGCGGACGGTGGCTGCGGGGGGCCCGGCGGGGCGGCGGCGCCCGGTACGCGGGGGCGCCGTCGGCTGCCGCCGCGCCGGCACCCGCGCTGCCCGCGGAGCCCGCCCCACCCGCCGGGGCCGTGCCGGACCTCCCCGTACCGCCGCCGCGCGGGGCCCGCTACCTCCGCCCGGCCGGCGACCGGACCCCGCCGGACCGGCGCGCGCCCGGTGCGGCCCACGCGCACCCCGCCGGTGCCGAGCCGGGCGCAGCCTACCCCCGCCCGGAAGACCCGGAGGCCGACCACGCCGCCTCCGACGAGCCCTCCGTCTGGGACGCCCCGGCGACCGGCCCCCGCGGCGGGTTCACCGCCGAGCTGCTCGCGCTGCGCGCCCAGGGCCGCAGCGGCGAGGCGCACGCCCTGCTCTGCGAGGCCGCCGCCTGGCCCGCCGCCGAACTGCCCGCCCTCGCCGCCGAGCTCGGCCGCGCGGGACTCGCCGCCGACTGGGCCACCCTGCTCTGGGAGGCGGCCTCGCTCCCGCCCGACCGGCTCGCCGCGGCCGCCGCCGCCCTCGGCGAGGCCGGCCGGGAGGCCGACTGCGACGGCCTGCTGCGCCAGGGTGTGGCCCGCCCCGCCGCCGAGGTCGCCGAAGCCGCCCTCGCCCTCGGCACGGCCGGCCGGGACCGCGAGGCCCAGGCCCTGCTCGGCGCCTTCGTCCGGCTGCGCACCGCCGAGGAGGCGGCCGGCCTGGCCCGCCGGGACCCGCACTGGTTCGCCCCCCGGCTGCTGCGCGCCGCCCGGGACCTGTCCGCCACCCGGCACCGCGACCTGGCGCACGCCCTGCGGGTGGCCGGTATCCCGGTGGCCTGAACCGCCCGTCTGCTGACCGCAAACGCCCACGTGGCGACGTAACGTGATCGACTACTCCAATCGCGCAAGGCGGTCTTGCCCCACGCTGTGACGAGGCCTACCTTCGACTCCCTACGCACACCGTCTACGTGCGTAGAAGCCGGCGTTCCCGTCGCGAGGAGCAGCTCATGGCCCAAGTCGTCCGCGCCGCACTCGTCCAGGCCACCTGGACCGGAGACACCGAGTCGATGATCGCCAAACACGAGGCGCACGCCCGCCGGGCGGCCGCCCAGGGCGCGCAGATCATCGGCTTCCAGGAAGTGTTCAACGCCCCCTACTTCTGCCAGGTCCAGGAACCCGAGCACTACCGCTGGGCCGAGCCCGTCCCCGACGGCCCCACCGTGCGCCGGATGCAGGAGCTGGCCCGCGAGACCGGCATGGTGATCGTCGTGCCGGTCTTCGAGCTGGAGAGCGAGGGCTTCTACTACAACACCGCGGCCGTCATCGACGCCGACGGCAGCTACCTCGGCAAGTACCGCAAGCACCACATCCCGCAGGTCAAGGGCTTCTGGGAGAAGTACTACTTCCGCCCCGGCAACCTCGGCTGGCCCGTCTTCGACACCGCCGTCGGCAAGGTCGGCGTCTACATCTGCTACGACCGCCACTTCCCCGAAGGCTGGCGCCAACTGGGCCTGGGCGGCGCCCAGCTGGTCTACAACCCCTCCGCCACCTCCCGCGGCCTCTCGGCGTACCTGTGGCAGCTGGAACAGCCCGCCTCCGCCGTGGCCAACGAGTACTTCGTCGCCGCCATCAACCGCGTCGGCCAGGAGGAGTACGGGGACAACGACTTCTACGGGACCAGCTACTTCGTCGACCCGCGCGGCCAGTTCGTCGGCGAGGTCGCCAGCGACAAGGAGGAGGAACTCCTCGTCCGGGACCTGGACTTCGACCTGATCAAGGAGGTCCGCGACCAGTGGGCCTTCTACCGCGACCGCCGCCCCGACGCCTACGGAGGACTCGTACAGCCTTGAATCCTCCCCTCCCCGCAAGGAGGGGATTCCTGGCTCACTTCGCCTGGCACCCAGCAGGTGACAGGTCTTACGAGATCAGCGCCAGCCGGGTTGAGACCAGCCCGGGTGAGCATGACGCGGGCGGAGTTCTTGTCCCTGGGGGACGCAGTTCCGCACGCGGTGCACGTGTACGTTCGTTCGGAGAGGGGGAGTGCGTGCTTGGTTCTCGCTCCGCACTGTGCGCACTCCATGGTGGTGTGCGCGGGATGGACCAGGTATACGGTCCGGCCGTGCTTGCGGGCCATCTCGACCAGGGACGTCTTGACCACGCCGATGGCGGCGTCGGCCGCCTTGCGGGCCATGGTGGTCTTTGCCAAGAACTTGGGTCGGAAGTCCTCGACGGCGAGCGCGTCGTGGTCGCGGACGACGCGCTTGGCCCACTTGCGGGCGTCGTCCTGCCGCTGCCGGGCGATCTTCTTCGATGCCTTGGCCGACGCTTTGCGGGCCTCCTTGTACCCGCGGGTGTCGGGCCGGTTCTTCGGAGTGGCACGGCGGGCCATCATCCGCTGGTAGCGGGCCAGCTTCGAGGCAGCCGCCTTCCCGCGCCCGGTGTGGGGCAGGTCATGGGCATCGGAGGTGGTGGTGGCGGTCTCCCGCACACCCCAGTCGATCCCGATCACCCGGCCCGTGGCAGGCAGAGGCTGGACGGGGACGGACACGACGAAGGACGCGTACCAGTGGCCGAGGCCGTCCCGGTACACGCGCACCGACGACGGAAGCGAGGGCAGCTCCCGCGACCACACCACGGTCAGCACGATCCCACCGGCCAAATGCAGGCGGCCGTCCTTGATACGGAACCCGCGGGCGGTGTAGTTCAGGCTTGGCGGGGCCTCCCGCTTGCGCTTGATGCGCGGCATCCCGGCCCGCTGCGGCACAGGCAGCCGAGCTTTGATGTCCGCCAGCGCCTTCGACCTGGACTTCGCGAAGTCACGGATGATCTGCTGCTGCGGCACCGACGCACCCTCACGCAACCAGTACATCGTCTGCCGTGCCGACGTCAGCATTCTGTCGAGCTGCGCCGGCCCGCACGTGAGCTTCTCCGAGCCCGTCATGGTCAGGCCATGGACCTTGCGGGACACCGCCACGCACTCGTTCCACACCCAACGACACCGCGCCCACTCTCCTTCGAGGAGGGCGAGTGCGGTAGACGAAACGCGCAGCCGGAAGGTGTACCGGGCTGGCCCGGACACTTCCTCGGGGGCTTTCGCGGCGGTCGCCATGACTGCAACGTAACAAGCGGCACTGACAACGGAAGAAAGCAAAGGTCAGAGCAGATGCGTACACAACCGGGCCGCCTCGCGGCCATGGCCCGAGGCCGTATCCCTTCCCGATCCGAAGGCCACGGCTTCCAGGGAGGGGCCCGGTGACCAACCCCATCCCGCTGCACAGCCGCCACCGCACCGTCCTGCCCGACTGGCTCGCGCTCTACTACGACCGCCCCATCGAGCTCACCCACGGCGAGGGCCGCCACGTCTGGGACGCCGACGGCAACCGCTACCTCGACTTCTTCGGCGGCATCCTCACCACGATGACCGCCCACGCGCTGCCCGAGGTCACCAAGGCCGTCGCCGAACAGGCCGGGCGGATCATCCACTCCTCCACCCTGTACCTCAACCGGCCCATGATCGAGCTGGCCGAGCGCGTCGCCGCCCTGTCCGGCATCCCCGACGCCCGGGTCTTCTTCACCACCTCCGGCACCGAGGCCAACGACACCGCCCTGCTGCTCGCCACCACGTACCGCCGCTCCAACCAGATCCTGGCGATGCGCAACAGCTACCACGGCCGGTCCTTCTCCACCGTCTCCATCACCGGCAACCGGGGCTGGTCCCCGACCAGCCTCTCCCCGCTCCAGACGTACTACGTCCACGGAGCGGTCCGCACCCGCGGCCCCTTCGCCGGCCTCGACGACGCCGCCTTCACCGCCGCGGCCGTCGCCGACCTGGAAGACGTACTGGGCCAGGCGCGCGGCGGAGTGGCCGCGCTCATCGCCGAACCGGTCCAGGGGGTCGGCGGGTTCACCTCACCGCCCGACGGCCTGTACGGGGCCTTCCGCGAGGTCCTCGACCGCCACGGCATCCTGTGGATCAGCGACGAGGTGCAGACCGGCTGGGGCCGCACCGGCGACAACTTCTGGGGCTGGCAGGCCCACGCCCAGAGCGGCCCGCCGGACATCCTCACCTTCGCCAAGGGCATCGGCAACGGCATGTCCATCGGCGGTGTCGTGGCCCGCGCCGAGGTGATGAACTGCCTCGACTCCAACTCCATCTCCACCTTCGGCGGCTCCCCGGTCACCATGGCGGCCGGCCTCGCCAACCTCGCCTACCTCCTCGACCACGACCTCCAGGGCAACGCCCGCCGCGTCGGCGGCCTCCTCCTGGAGCGGCTGCGCGCCGTCACCGCCTCCGTGCCGGCCGTACGCGAGGTCCGCGGCCGGGGCCTGATGG
Organism: Streptomyces sp. NPDC004126; assembly: GCF_050275515.1. Classification (NCBI taxonomy): domain Bacteria; kingdom Bacillati; phylum Actinomycetota; class Actinomycetes; order Kitasatosporales; family Streptomycetaceae; genus Streptomyces; species Streptomyces sp. NPDC004126. The sequence continues at coordinate 54,013 of NZ_JBNNPF010000027.1, forward strand.
CCGGCGTCGAGCTGACGAAGCCGGGCACCGACCAGGCCGACCCGCAGGCGGCCGCCGCCGTCCTGGAGGCCGCCCGGGAGCGCGGGCTGCTCCTCGGCAAGGGCGGCGGGCACAACACGAGCGTGCTGCGCATCGCGCCGCCGCTCTCCCTCACCGTCGCCGAGGCGGAAGAGGGCGCCGGGATCCTCGAACAGGCGCTGAGCAGCATCCAGTAGGGGGACGCACATGAGCATCCGTACGCTGATCAGCGGCGGCCTGGTCGTCACCGCCGCCGACGAGCTCCACGCGGACGTCCTGATCGAGGACGGCCGGGTGGCGGCCCTCGCCGCGCACGGCTCGGCGGCCGCCGGGGCCTGGACGGCCGACCGCACGATCGACGCCACCGGGAAGTACGTGATCCCGGGCGGCGTCGACGCGCACACCCACATGGAGCTGCCCTTCGGCGGCACCTTCGCGTCGGACACGTTCGAGACCGGGACGCGAGCCGCGGCCTGGGGCGGTACGACGACGGTCATCGACTTCGCGGTCCAGTCGCAGGGGCAGTCCCTGCGGGCCGGCCTGGACGCCTGGTACGCCAAGGCGGACGGCAAATGCGCGATCGACTACGCGTTCCACATGATCGTGTCGGACGTCAACGACCACACGCTCAAGGAAATGGACGGCCTCGTCGAAGAAGGCGTGAGCTCGTTCAAACTGTTCATGGCGTATCCGGGGGTCTTCTATTCGGACGACGGTCAGATCCTGCGCGCGATGCAGCGGGCGTCGTCCAATGGCGGGCTGATCATGATGCACGCGGAGAACGGCATCGCGATCGACGTGCTCATCGAGCAGGCCCTGGCGCGCGGGGAGACCGACCCCCGCCACCACGGCGAGGTCCGCAAGGTGCTGCTGGAGGCGGAGGCCACGCACCGCGCGATCCAGCTGGCCCGGGTCGCCGGCTCGCCGCTCTACGTGGTCCACGTGTCGGCGGAGGAGGCCGTGGCCGAGCTGGCGGCGGCCCGGGACAAGGGCCTGCCGGTCTTCGGCGAGACCTGCCCCCAGTACCTCTTCCTGTCCACCGACAACCTCGCCGAGCCGGACTTCCAGGGCGCCAAGTACGTCTGCTCCACGCCGCTGCGCCCCCGGGAGCACCAGGCCGCCCTGTGGCGGGGCCTGCGCACCAACGACCTCCAGGTGGTCTCCACCGACCACTGCCCGTTCTGCTTCCGCGGCCAGAAGGAGCTGGGCCGGGGGGACTTCTCGAAGATCCCGAACGGCCTGCCGGGGGTGGAGAACCGCATGGACCTCCTCCACCAGGCCGTCCTGGACGGGCACATCAGCCGCCGCCGCTGGATCGAGATCGCCTGCGCGACCCCGGCCCGGATGTTCGGCGTCTACCCGCAGAAGGGCACCATCGCGCCGGGCTCCGACGCCGACATCGTCCTCTACGATCCGCACGCCGAGCAGGTCATCTCCGCCGAGACGCACCACATGAACGTGGACTACTCGGCGTACGAGGGCAGGCGGATCACCGGACGCGTCGACACGGTCCTCTCACGCGGTGAGCTCGTCGTCGACCGGCGCGAGTACACCGGCCGGGCCGGCCACGGCGCCTTCGTCCACCGCTCCACCTGCCAGTACCTGTAAGCCCGCGAGCAGCAAGGAGCCGCCATGGACTTCGGCCTCGTCCTGCAGACCGACCCGCCCGCCTCCCAGGTCGTCAGCCTCATGAAACGCGCGGAGCGCAACGGCTTCCGCTACGGCTGGACCTTCGACTCGGCCGTGCTGTGGCAGGAACCGTTCGTCATCTACAGCCAGATCCTCGCCAACACCCGCAAGCTCCACATCGGCCCCATGGTCACCAACCCGGGCACCCGCACCTGGGAGGTCACCGCCTCCACCTTCGCCACCCTCAACGACATGTACGGCAACCGCACCGTCTGCGGCATCGGCCGCGGCGACTCGGCGATGCGGGTCGCCGGCCGGGCCCCCAACACCCTGGCCCGCCTCGGCGAGGCCATCGAGGCCATCCGCGACCTCGCCGAAGGCCGCGAGGCGGTCGTGGACGGCAACCCGGTCCGCATCCCGTGGATCAAGGACGGCAGACTCCCCGTCTGGATGGCCGCGTACGGGCCGAAGGCGCTCGCCCTGACCGGCCAGAAGGCCGACGGCTTCATCCTCCAGCTCGCCGACCCGTTCCTCACGGAGTGGATGGTCAAGGCGGTCCGCGACGCCGCATCGGAGGCCGGCCGCGACCCGTCGTCCATCACCATCTGCGTGGCGGCCCCCGCCTACGTCACGGCCGACGACTCACCGGCCGCCCTCGCCCACGCCCGCGACCAGTGCCGCTGGTTCGGCGGCATGGTCGGCAACCACGTCGCCGACCTGGTCTCCCGCTACGGGGAGCACTCGGGCATGGTCCCCGACGAACTCACGGAGTACATCAAGGCCCGCCAGGGCTACGACTACAGCCACCACGGCCGCGCCGGAAACCCGTCCACCGACTTCGTCCCGGACGAGATCGTCGACCGCTTCTGCCTGCTGGGCCCGGCCGACGCCCACATCGAGAAGCTGAGGAACCTGAAGGCCCTCGGTGTCGACCAGTTCGCCGTCTACGACATGCACGACGCGAGGGAGGCGACCATCGACGCGTACGGCTCGACGGTCATTCCGGCGTTCGACTGACGCCGATGGCGTTGTCGAAGATCACGTGCGTGTCCGGTGACGCGTTGGAGAGGGTCATCAGACCGATGGCGCAGACGACGGCGACGATGAGGAGGACCAGGACCGCGACGACGCACCGGCGCCGGTACTCGCGCCGGCGCCAGCGGGCCTGCTCCTTGCGGTACGACGTCGCCGATCCGTCCGGTACCGCCGCGGCGAGGCCGACCAGGACGCTGCGCAGCAGGTCCTCGGTCTCCTCGGTCTCCGTGCTCACCTGGCTACTCCCTTCATGAGACCCGTCAGCTTCGCCATGCCCCTGGCCGTGTGGGACTTCACGGCTCCGACGGAGATCTTCATCGTCTCGGCGATCTCGGCCTCCTTGAGGTCCAGCCAGTACTTCAGCACCAGGACCTGCCGCTGCCGGGACGACAGCGTACGCAATGCGGCGACGAGTTCACGCTGCTCCTGGTTGAGGAGTACTTGCTGCTCGGCGGAGCGGACGAGGTCTTCCGGCACCGGGTAGGTGTGGCGGCGGGCGACCCTGATGCGGCGTATGCGCATCCGGGCCAGGTTGCAGACGATGGAGCGCAGGTAGCTCGCGGCGACCTCGGGGGTCTTCAGCTTCGCCCACCGCCGGTGGAGTTGGTAGAAGGCCTCGGAGACGAGGTCCTCCGCGTCCTGTTCGGCGCCGAGCAGGACCGCGAGGCGCAGCAGCCGGGCGTAGTGCTGGTCGAAGAGGTGGGCGATCGCCACATCGCGGTCGGCGTCGCGCAGGTCGAGCGTGGCTTCCTCATCGAGCGCCTCCGGAGGGGCGAGGGGCGGGGCCGTGCCGTCGAGGGGCGGCGGGACCGGAGCCGACGGGTACCGGAGGCGGTCGCTATGTCGTGGCAGGAGGGGTTTCACGGGTGGGTTCCTCACTCATTCGACGACGAAGGCGTATTTGGATCCGCGGCGTTCGAACGCCCCTGCGCCGGCCGTTCCGTCCGTGCCCCGGGGCACGCCGAGTGCGTCGAGCAGCGGCGTGAGCAGGGCGGCGATGGCGAGGTTGAGCGCGAGGGCGATCAGCGCGACGTAGACCGGTGCGTGGACCGGTCCGACGCCGACGTCGACCACGGTGGAGAAGCCGCGCAGCCCCAGCAGGCCGGTTCCGGAGACCATGCCGACGGCCCAGCCGAGGAACAGCGCGCGCCGGTGGAACCAGCGGGTGAACAGAGACACCGCGACGGCGGGCAGGACCTGGAGGATCCAGACGCCGCCGAGCAGGTGGAGGTTGACGGCGTCCTGCGGCTGCATGAGCAGCGCGAAGACGATGGCCCCGGCCATGATGGCGAGCGCGGGGCCGCGGGCGACCCGGACTTCGTGCTTGGGGGTGGCGGTGGGGTTGAGGTACTCGACGTAGACGTTGCGTACGAACAGCATGGCCATGCTCATCGCCATGACGACGGCGGGCAGCAGTCCGGCCACGGCGAGCGCGCCGAAGAGCAGTCCGGCCAGCCATTCGGGGGCCAGTTCGCGGACGAGGGTGGGCACGGCCAGCTCGCCGTGCCCGGCGGTGGTCCGCACCCCCGCGGCGAGTGCGGCGATCCCGAAGAAGGCCCAGACTCCGAGCGTCATGCTCCACGCGGGCAGGAACGTGGTGGCGGCGCGCAGGGTGTCCTTGGACCTGCTGGCCATGGCGACCAGGAGGACCTGGGGGTACATGAGCTGGGCGAGCGCGGACCCGAGGGCGAGCGTGGCGTACGCGGTGAAGTTCTGCGGCGGGACGCCGAAGGACTGGCCCATCCCCGTGCCGCGCCCGTCGGCCAGTTCGAAGATGTGCCCCGGTGTGCCGAGGCGGGTGACGGTCAGTGCGAGCAGCACCACGACGGCGGCGCCGATCAGCACGGCCTTGACCAGGGAGATCCGGGCGCACGCGCGCAGGCCCCCGGGCCGGGTCACCAGGGCGAAGGCCAGGAACAGCAGGACGAGGGCGGCGCAGCCCGCGGCCCCGTCCGGGGGCAGGCCGATGGAACGCAGCACGGCTGCCGTGCCCACGACCTGGAGTCCCAGGTAGGGCATGGTGGCCAGCATGCCCGTGAGGGCCGTCGCGAGTGCCAGCGGATGGGAGCCGTGCCGGACGCGGACGTAGTCGGCCGCGGTGATCAGGCCGTGCTTCTCGCCGATGTCGCGCAGCCGGGGCAGCAGGATCATGATCAGCGGTGAGAGCAGCATGGTGTAGACGAGGGCGTACAGCGCCAGTCCGCCGGTGCCGAACATGAGGCCGGGCACGGCGATGTAGGTGTACGACGTGTAGATGGTGCCGCCGAGCAGCAGGCAGGTGGCGGCGGTGCCCAGACCGCGGCCGCCGAGCGCCCAGCCGGCGGGGTGCGGCAGTTCGTCGCGGGACGGGCGGCGTACCCCGGCCAGCAGGGCGCAGCCGATGACGAGAACGAAGCCCACAGCGATGGCGTGGCTGATGATGACCCCCCGGTTCAGGGCGAGGGATCTACGGGAGACCGCGCCGGCCGGTCGGCTGCGTGCCCGAAGTCGCTCGGTGAGGCTCCCCCTGCCCACCCTTTTCCGTATTCCGGAAACTAAATTCTGCTGAGCGGTACCTTAGGTCGCCCTCCAGCGGGGGTCAAGGAATGATCGAGGGGCCGCCCCGAAAGGTCCCGCTTGCTCGGGCGCGCCTCCTACCTCATGAAATATCTGCTTCGTCGACCCGCGGCGTGACCCACGTCACCCAGTGGAACCGGCCGCCGCGTAAACCCTCCGCCCGGGGTGCGCAACCAACACCCGTAGCCGGCGGCCGGAGAGCTCGGACGCTCCCGCCGTCCTGCTCCGCGGGAGTCCGCACCCACGCGCCGCCCTGTGCCGGACCGCCTTCGCGCACTCCCGCCTTCCCCGCCGGCCCCGCCTCGTCCGCCTCGGACCGCGGGGCGCCGGCACCGCCAACGACACGGAGGGTCGCCGTCTTGTCACTGAACGCCGCGGGGGGCGGGTCGGCCCGGAGCGCACGGAGTCCATCGCGGCGCGCGGCCCGGTGGGTGCTGCTGCTCCTGCCGGTGGCCGCCGCCCCGGCGACGCTCGCACTGCCGCCCGACCGGCCCCGGCTGCTCGGCATTCCCCTGTTCTACGTACTCCACTTCGCCGTCTGCCTGCTGAGCGCGGGCGCGGCCGCGCTGCTGCAGCGCTTCGACACGACCACCGACGAGCCGCTCGACCTGCGCGCCGCCGAAAGGTAGTTCTCCATGGAACCAATGAATCCCCCGGCCCCCGATTCAGGGTCCCGGACGGGCAGCCGCGCGCTGCGCACCGCCGCGTGGGGCGCGGTGGTCCTCGCGGCGACCGCGGCGTGGGCCGTGCTCGCGCTGGTCCGCGGGGAGGAGATCAGCGCCGTCTGGCTGCTGGTCGCCGCCCTGTGCTCGTACGCCGTCGCCTACCGCTTCTACGCACGGTGGATCGCCCGCCGCGTGCTGCGCACGGACGACTCCCGCACGACGCCCGCCGAACGCCTCCAGGACGGCGTCGACTACGTGCCGACGAGCAAGGGCGTGCTGTTCGGCCACCACTTCGCGGCCATCGCGGGCGCCGGCCCCCTCGTCGGGCCCGTGCTCGCCGCCCAGATGGGCTATCTGCCCGGCGTGCTGTGGATCGTCGTCGGCGCGGTCCTCGCCGGCGCGGTACAGGACATGACGACCCTGTTCCTGTCCACCCGACGCGACGGGCGGAGCCTGGGCCAGATGGCCCGGGACGAGATCGGCCCCATCGGCGGGGTCGCCGCCATCGTCGCCGTGCTCGCCATCATGGTCATCCTGCTGGCCGTGCTGGCGCTCGTGGTCGTCAACGCCCTCGCGGGCTCGCCGTGGGGCACCTTCTCCATCGCGATGACCGTGCCCATAGCCCTGTTCATGGGCCTGTGGCTGCGCGTGGTGCGCCCCGGCCGGGTCGTGGAGACCAGCGTCATCGGTGCCGTCCTGCTGGTGCTCTCGGTGGTGGGCGGCAGCTGGGTGGCCGACTCGCCCGCGTGGGCCGCCGCCTTCACGCTCTCACCGACCACGCTGAGCTGGCTGCTGATCGGCTACGGGTTCCTCGCGAGCGTCCTGCCGGTGTGGCTGCTGCTGGCCCCGCGCGACTACCTGTCCACCTTCATGAAGGTGGGCGTGATCTCCCTGATGGCGGTCTCCATCGTCGTCGCCCTCCCCGCCGTGAAGGCGGACGCGGTGACGCGGTTCGCGGGCGGGGACGCCGGGCCCGTCTTCTCCGGAAGCCTCTTCCCCTTCCTGTTCATCACCGTCGCCTGCGGCGCCCTCTCCGGCTTCCACGCCCTGATCTCCTCCGGCACCACCCCCAAGCTGATCCAGCGCGAGTCGCACATCCGGCTCATCGGCTACGGCGGCATGCTGACGGAGTCCTTCGTCGCCGTCATGGCCCTCATCGCGGCGTGCGTCCTGGAGCCCGGCCTCTACTACGCCGTCAACTCGCCCGCCGGGCTGCTCGGTCCGACGGCGGAATCCGCGGCCCAGGCCGTGCGCGAGCTCGGTTTCACGATCACCCCGGACGCCCTGCGCCAGGTCGCGGCAGCCATCGGCGAAGAGTCCGTGCAGTCCCGTACGGGCGGCGCGCCCACTTTCGCCCTCGGTCTCTCGCACATGCTGTCCGAAGCCGTCGGCGGCGAGGCGATGCGCGCCTTCTGGTACCACTTCGCGATCATGTTCGAGGCCCTGTTCATCCTCACGACCGTCGACGCGGGCACCCGGGTCGGCCGGTTCATGCTCCAGGACGCGATCGGCAACGTCTGGAAGCCGATGCGCGACGTGGGCTGGAAGCCGGGCATCTGGCTGTGCAGCGCGCTCATGGTGGCGGGCTGGGGCTACTTCCTACTGGCGGGAGTGACCGACCCGCTCGGCGGGATCAACCAGCTCTTCCCGCTCTTCGGCATCGCCAACCAGCTGCTCGCCGCCCTCGCACTGGCACTGTGCACCACCGTGCTGGTCAAGCAGGGGCGGCTGCGGTGGGCCTGGGTGACCGGCGTCCCGCTGCTCTGGGACGTCGCGGTGACGCTGACCGCCGGCTGGCAGAAGATCTTCTCCGACGACCCCAGGGTCGGCTTCTTCGCCCAGCGCGAGCGCTACGCCGACGCTCTGGAGCAGGGCAAGGTGCTGGCACCCGCCCACTTCGCGGAGGAGATGCGCCAGATCGTCACCAACTCCACCGTGGACGGCACGCTCGCGGCGGTGTTCGTCCTCCTCGTCCTCGTCGTCATGGCCGATGTGGTGAGGGTCTGGGGCAAGGCCCTGCGCTCCCCGGTGCCGCTGCCCACCTCGGAGACCCCTCCGCAGCCGCGCGCCCTGCCCGCCGAGGAGACGCGGGTCGTGGCCGGGCGGGCGGGTTGAACGCCGTGACGGGTGTGCTCCGGCTGTGGGCCCGGGTCCTGCGCTACCTCGACGAGGTCTCGGGGCAGGCCGAGTTCCGGCGGGTGTGCGATGCGCACGCCGGTCCCGGAGGGGGGCGGCTGACGGCGAGGGAGCGCCGGAGCCTGTGGCGCACCCATGCGCGGCGCACGGCCCGCACGACGAGCCGGTGCTGCTGACGGACCGCCGCACGGCCGGGGCGTGGCCCAGGTCACATCAAGTTTCCGCGGCCACGCGTAACCCTGGCGGCCCCGCCGGGCAACTGTGTGGGTGAGGGGGTTGCCGGACACGGTTCCGGAGAGCCTCCGGGAAGACGTACACGCACTCCGCGCGGGCCGCCGGCCCGCGACCCGCGCGGAGTACCGGTCGAGGGGGGTTCCGTGCGGCTCGTGAAGGTGCCGGGGGTGGGTGGGGGTCCGTCAGCGGTCCTCGCGCGCCCTTCCGGCGGACGCGGCGGGCACGGTGGTCGCGGCCGATGCCGCCGATGTCGCCGGAGCTCCGGGGGGCGCGCCTTTCCGTGGTGCGTCTCGTATTGATCCGAACACCTCCGGAACCCTTTCCGGCTGCCTTCGCACCAGATTTCCGGTGAACCGCCGTCACGCGAATTCACGCACGACGGCCGCGGAATTCCCGCACCTCCGTGAAATTGCCTGCCACTGCTTCATTGCGTTCAGGGTCTGAGGGTCCTATCGGCGGCAGGTCCGGCGATCGGCCGGCTCGCCCGGCAAGGCCTCGGCGCGTGAGGCCAGGGGTCGTTCTTCCAGGGTAATTCCAGCCCTCCGTCCAATCGGAGGGCCGGTTCGGCATGCCCATTTTCGGGTCAATTCCAGGAATGAATTACCGCCTTGACCCCGGCGGTCGAGTCGCCTAGCTTTCCCCCTGGCGGAATTCGGATTCCGTCTTCGAGAATTCTCCGAACCGGTGCAGGTTCACCCGTGCAGTGAGTCGAGTCCGAGCACTCCTGCCCCCTCTCAACCCGAGGAGCCCCTTCGTGAGCGTTACCACGCACGTCGTCAGGTCCCTGACGGACGAAATCGCCACCGAGCTCACCACCGAGACGCTGCTCAAGCTGGCCAACCGCGAGATCGGCGCGATCCACGTCCGGGGCTACTACCCCGTGGACATCGCCCAGGACGTCGCGCAGAAGGCCATCAACCACCAGGCGCTCGGCAACTACCACAAGCAGCACACCAGCAGCGTCGGGCGCGTCTACATGCCGCACATCGACACCAAGTGGGACGCGGAGCTGACGAACCAGTACCACGAGCAGGCCCTGCCGGCCATCCAGGACGTCCGCTCGATGTTCCACCCCTACCTCTCCCCGGTGGACCGGGTCCGCCTGGAGCTGCAGGAGCTGTGGCCCGCGGGCGCGAACCTGATGCGCCTGCGCGGGCGGGCCTGCTTCGTCGGCGCCTTCCGGGTCTTCCAGCCCTCGACCTCCGAGTTCTACCCGCACAACGACGCGATCGACCAGGAGAGCGACGCCCCCGAGATCGAGGGCGTGCTCAACCAGCTCGTCGCCAACATCTACCTCCAGGTACCGGACGAGGGCGGCAACCTGCAGCTCTGGCTCCGCGAGCCCACCGAGGACGAGACCAGGACCATCCTCGACGTCGAGGGCCTGGAGCCGGACTCGGTCGAGGAGCCCGTGCACACGATCCACCCCGAAGCCGGCGACCTCATCATCTTCAGCCCCCGGATGCTGCACGCCGTGACCGCCGGACACGGCAAGCACCGCGTCGGCGCGGCCGCGTTCATCGCGACCAAGGGCCCGCAGGAGCCGCTCGTCTTCTGGAGCTGATCCCGGCCCACCGGCACCCCCTCCGACCGACCGCCCACACGTAGAGGACTACGGCATGCTCCCGGCTCTGGTTCGCACGCACGCGACGGCCCATCCGAACCGAACCGCCGTCGCCGTGGGTCAGCAACGCCTGACCTACGCGCAGCTCGACGACCAGGTGTCCCGGCTGATCCACCGGCTGCGCGGCCGGGGCGTCGGCCGTGGCTCTCTCGTGGGCGTCCACCTCGACCGCTCCCCGGACGCGGTGGTGGCGCTCCTCGCCGTGCTCGGATCGGGTGCGGCCTACACGGTCGTCGAGCCCACCGAACCGGTGGGGGAGGGGGCCGGCAGGCTCGCCGCCGCGGACCCCCGCCTCGTGCTCGGCTCCCGGCACCACCAGGACGAGCTCACCCGGGCGGGGCTCGACGTCCTGGTGGTGGGCGGGGAGGGGGCCGACACCGGCACCGTCACCCCGGCACCGCTCGCCGAGCCGGACCCCCACGACGTCGCGTACGTCCTCCACACCTCGGGTTCGACCGGCGTCCCCAAGGGGGTCATGGTCACCCACGCCAACATCCGGCACTACACCGCCTCACTGCTGGACCGGCTCGACATCACCGGGCCGCTCTCCTACGCACACGTCACCACGCTGGCGGCGGACCTCGGCAACACCTGCCTCTTCCTGGCGCTGTGGACCGGCGGCACCCTGCACCTCGTCGACGACGCCACGCGCCGCGACCCCGTCGGCCTGCTGCGTCATCTGCACACCGAGCGCGTCGACGTGCTCAAGACGACGCCCTCGCACTGGGGAGTCCTCTTCCGGGCCTTCGGCCAGGACCCGACGACCCGGCCCGAGCTGCGGGTCCTGCTGCTCGGCGGCGAGCTGATGCCGGTGTCCCTGGCACGCCGCGTCCTCGCCTCGGGTGTCACCCGCGCCCTCGTCAACCACTACGGCCCCACCGAGACCACGGTGGGCGTCGCGGTACAGGTCCTGCGCGACGAGGCGGCCCTGGACGGGATCGGCGAGGCCGCGTCCGTACCCATCGGCACCGCGTTCGGCGAGACCCGCCTGTTCGTGCGTACCGAGGACGGGCGCTTCCACCAGCGCGACGCGGTCGGCGAGCTCTACGTCGCCGGGCCCTCGGTCACCCGCGGCTACCGGAACGACGCCGGGGCCACCGCCAAGGCGTTCACCGGCGACCTCGACGAGGCCTTCCCGGGACTGGGCACCGCCTACCGCACCGGTGACACGGTGCGGGCCGACGGCCGGGGCGTCCTGGAGTTCCTCGGCCGCGGCGACCGCCAGGTCAAGGTCGGCGGCTACCGCGTGGAGCTCGGGCACGTGGAGGCGGGCCTCCGCCGGCTGCCCGCGGTCACCGACGCCCTCGCCCTCCACCTGACCGGGGAGCGGCCGGCGCTCGTCGCGGCCGTCACCGCCGCGGGCACGGCCGAGGAGGTCCGACCCGCCCTGATGCGCGAGCGGTTGCGCGACACCCTGCCCTCCTACATGGTCCCGGACCGCATCGAGGTCTTCGACGGCTTCCCGCGCAACGCCAACGGGAAGACCGACCAGGCCGCACTGCGCGCGCTCGTCGAGGACCGCCTGGGCGACCGGGCCGAGCGCACGCACGACGTCGACCGGGACGACCCGGTCCTCACCGGCGTCCTCGCCGCCTGGCGCCGCCACCTGGGCCACGGCGACTTCGGGGTCCACGACGACTTCTTCCTCGCCGGCGGCAACTCGATCGACGCCATCCAGGTCGTCGCCGACCTCCAGGCCAAGGGCCACCAGGTGTCGGCCGCCGCGTTCTTCGCGGAACCCACCGTCGCGGCGCTCGCGGCCCGCATCGGCGAGGGCGCGGGCACCGAACGGACCTCCCCTCCCGGGGCCCGGAACGGCACGGTCGTCGAGGACGAAACGGCGCTCTCCCCGGCGCAGCGGTGGTTCTTCCGGAACGAGTTCGCCCAGCCCGACCAGTGGAACCAGGCGCTGCTGCTGGACATCGACCCCGCGGTGCGGGCCGACGCCCTGGAAGCCGCCGTCACCGACCTGGTCGCGCTGCACCCGCTGCTGCACACCGCCTTCCGCCGCGAGGGCACGGGCCACCGGCGCCACGTCGTGCACCCGGGCCGCGCCTTCACCAGCTCGGAACTGCCCGCCGACGACGCTGCCGCCGCCCGGCACATCCGGGACGTGGCGGCCGCCCGGCAGGCCGAGATCTCCGTCGCCGACGGGACCGTCTTCAAGGCGCACCTCTTCCACGGCGCCGACCAGGCCCACCTCCTGCTGATCTGCCACCACCTCTCGGTCGACGCCGTCTCCTGGCGGATCGCCGTCAACGACCTCAGCCGCTGCTACACCGAGCGGCTGAAGGGCCGCACGCCCACGACCGCAGCCAGCACCACCGGGTTCGGCGAGTGGGCCACCCACCTCCGGGACCAGGCGGGTGCCCTGCGCGCGGACCTCGGCCACTGGGGCGAGCTGAGCCACCTGGCCCCCGTGCCCGGCGACGACGCGAACCGCGAGGGCGACGCGCGGTCCGTGTGGTTCCGGATCAGCCGGGCCGAAACGGAGGGCCTCGCCCGTGCGGACGCGGCCAGCACCGGCACGCCGCCCCACGCCGCCCTCCTCGCGGCCTTCGCACAGGCGCTCGGCGAGGCCGACGGTCTGGACGAGCTGGTGGCCGACGTGGAGAGCCACGGGCGCGAACCGTTCGGCGACGAGTTCGACGTCTCCCGCGCCGTGGGCTGGTTCACCTCCACCTTCCCCGTCCGCGTCGCCGTCGTCGACGGCGACGTGGCGGCCACCGGCAAGTCGGCGGCCAAGGCCCTGCACGAGGTGCCCCACCTGGGGATCGCCTACGGTCTCCACGACGAGCCGCAGCGTGCGGACGTCTGCTTCAACTACCTGGGCGCGTTCTCCCTGCCCTACGGCGACGACCTGCGTCCCTCGCTCTCACGGCACGCCGTCGGTCCGGTGCGCGGCGCCGGCAACGACCGCGGCTACGGCCTCAAGCTCACCGCCCGCCTCCACGACGGACAGCTCGTCGCCGACCTCTCCTACACACCGCGCCGCCACACCCCGGAGCGGATGCTCCAGGTGGCCCGCGCCACCCGCGCCCACCTCCTCGCGTCCGCCCGACTGCCCCGCTCCGAGGGCCAGTTCGTCGACCAGCAGGGGTCGAGCACCGGCCTGCTCGCGCAGGTGCCGCGCGCCCTGCACTGCGAACCGCCCGCCCGGGCCACCCGCGAGTACGGGGCCGTCCTGCTCACCGGCGCCACCGGGTTCATCGGAGCCCACCTCCTGCACCTGCTGCTGACCCGTACCACCGGGCACGTCCACTGCCTGGTGCGCGAGCACCCGGACCGGCCGGCCTTCGAGCGGCTGCGGGAGGCGTACGCCTGGTACCGGCCGGACGAAGACCTGGCGGGCTGGGGCGACCGCGTCACCGTCCACGCCTGCGACCTGGCCGAACCGGGCTTCGGGCTCTCCGACGAGGCCCAGGCGACGCTGGCCCGCGAGGTCGAGGCGGTCTACCACCTGGCCAGTGACACGCGGCTGGTCGGCGATCGGGACTCCTTCGACCGGCACAACACCGAACCGGTGCGCGCCATGATCCGCCTGGCGGAGACCGGACGCCCCAAGGACCTCCACTACGTTTCCACCCTCGCCGTCTGCGGCACGGGCACGGAGGGCGAGCCGGCGGTCTTCTCGGAGGACAGCCTCAACATCGGCCAGCGCTTCCTCAACGAGTACGAGCGCAGCAAGTACGACGCGGAACGCCTCGTCCACGAGTTCGCGGCGGGGGGCGGCAGCGGGTTCATCTACCGGTCGGGCAACGTCACCGGCCACTCGCTCACCGGCAGGTTCCAGCGCAACGGCGGCGACAACCGCCTCGTCCAGCTCCTGCGGGCCTGCGTACGCCTGGGGCGGGTGCCACGCGTCGGCTCCCAGACCCTCGCGCTCAGTCCCGTCGACACCGTCGCCGAGGGCATCCTGGAGATTTCACGCAGCACCCGGGTGCGCGGCGGCACCTTCCACGTCGACACCCACCACGAGGTGACCTACCACGAGGTCTTCGCGGCCCTGCGGGAACTGGGCTGCGACCTCCGGGAGGACGGGGCGCCCGACTTCGCGACGCTCTTCGGCCCCTACGCCGGCACCGGCGACGAGCAGATCTCGCTCGCCCGCTTCTGGGCGGGCCGTCCGCAGCGCAACGTGCGCTACGACCACACGCGCACCCGGCGGCTGCTCGCCCACCTCGGCGTGGAGTTCGCGCCCCAGGACCGGGCCTGGCTGCGCACGTACTTCGCCGGACTCATCCAGCAGGGTGAGCTCGCCCCGGCCGACCACCCGCACGACACGCACGAGGACTAGGGGTTCGACATGACAGGCGCAATCACCGAAGGACGGGTCGCCGTCGTCACCGGGGCTACCTCGGGGATCGGCCGGGCGGTCGCAGCCGCCTTCGCCCGGACGGGCATCGACGTGGTGGCCGCCGGGCGCAAGGCCGACCGGCTGGCCGCCCTGCAGGCCGAGACGGCCGGCCTGCCCGGCTCCGTGCACCCGTTCCCCGGGGACGTGAACCGGCCCGCGTACACCGAGGAGCTGCTGGCCGCGGCCGAGCGGGAATTCGCCCCCGCCGACATCTTCGTGGCTTCCGCGGGGCAGGGCCTGCCCGGCACCGTCCTCAACTCGGACCCGAGCCGGTGGCAGGAGCTGGTCGAGACGAACTACCTCGCCGTCCTCCGCCAACTGCGCGCGGCGGCAGCGGAGTTCGTGAAGCAGGCAGAGGCGGACGGCGGCCGCAGGGTGCGCGACCTCGTCGTCATCGGCTCCACCGTCGGACGCCAGGTGTCGGCGGCCAACCCGGTCTACGGCTCCACGAAGTTCGCGGTGCACTCACTGGTCGAGGCGCTGCGCCAAGAAGTGTGCGCGCACAACATCCGGGTGACGCTGATCGAACCCGGTTTCGTGCGTTCCGGCTTCCAGGAGGCGGCGGGCTACGACACCGCGTGGTTCGAGTCCGTGGCCGAGCAGAACGGGCCGCTCCTGGTGCCCGACGACGTGGCGGACGTGATCGGGTTCGTCGTCGGCCGGCCGGCCCACGTGCACCTGGACGACATCCGGCTGCGCCCCACCCGCCAGAAGGCCTGAGGCCCCGTGGACGACTACCTCACCTCGCTGTTCACCCTGCGCGGCCGCAGGGCCGTGGTGACCGGCGGGAGTTCGGGCATCGGCCGGGCGATCGCCGAGGCCCTGTGCCGTGCGGGCGCCGACGTCGTGGTCGTCGCACGCCGGCCCGAGGCGCTGCGCGAGACCGTCGCCGCCATGCCGACCGGGGGCGGCACGGCCTCGTGGCTCAGCGCCGACCTCGGCGACCGCGACGCCGTGCACCGGCTCGCCGACCGGCTGGAGGAACGCCACGGCACGACGGACATCCTGGTCAACTCGGCCGGAGTGAACATCCGGCCGCCGATGGACGAGCTGACCGAGGAGGACTGGGACCGCACGCTGCGCACCAACCTCGACGCCCCGTTCGTGCTCGGCCAGCGCCTGGGCCCGAAGATGGCGGCGAAGGGCTGGGGCCGCATCGTCAACATCGCCTCCCAGCAGTCGGTCCGCGCCTTCGGCAACAGCGGCGCCTACGGCGTCTCCAAGGCGGGCCTGTCCGCCCTGACCCGCTCCCAGGCGGAGGCCTGGTCCGCGCGCGGGGTGTGCGCCAACGCCATCGCCCCGGGATTCGTCCACACCCCGCTCAACGAAGCGGTCTTCCGCGACCCGGTGCGGACCGGTGCCATGGCCCGCCGCACGATGACCGGCCGCAACGGCCTCCTGGAGGACTTCGCCGGGGTCGCCGTCTTCCTGGCCGGCGACGCCTCCGCCTACGTGACGGGCCAGACGCTCTTCGTCGACGGCGGCTTCTCGTCCACCTGACCGGCCCCGCCGGCCGCAACCGCAGCACCCACCAGATGAGGAGTCCCGTTGTCCCGGAACAGACCGGTCGTCGTCTTGGTCGACGCGTACACGTCGGGGAAGTACCTGCCCCCGGAGTTCGCCGCCCTGGGCGCGGATCTGGTGCACGTCCAGAGCACCCCCGAGTTCATGAGCTCGATGCCCGCCCCCGACCTGGGCGTCTACCGCGCCGCGCTGGTGCACGAGGACCTGGAGAAGACGCTGGTCCGGCTGGAGGAGTACGCGCCGCTGTGCGTGCTGGCCGGGCAGGAGCCGGGCGTGGTCCTCGCCGACCGGCTCGCGGAGCGGCTCGGCCTGCCGACGAACGGCACGACCCTGTCCGAGGCGCGGCGCGACAAGTACCTCATGGGCGAGGCGCTGCGGGCCGCCGGCCTGCACTGCGCGGAACAGCTCAAGAGCCGCGACGCGGACGCCCTCGTACGGTGGGCCGAGGAGGCCGGCAGGTACCCGGTGGTCGTCAAGCCGCTCAACTCGGCCGCCGGCGACGGGGTGTTCATATGCACCGACGCCGAAGCGGTGCGGGCCGCGGCCGAAGGGATCCTGGGCACGGAGACGATCTACGGTGACACGAACACCGAGGCGCTCGCCCAGTCCTACCTCCAGGGGACCGAGTACGTGGTCGACATGGTGTCCTACGGAGGCCGGCGGTACGTCTGCGGTGTCTGGGAGTACGAGAAGCGCCTGCTGCCCTCGGGGCGCAACATCTACGACCGCGAGCGCCTGCTGGCCGCCGACGAGGGGCCGGCGCCCGAGCTGACGGCCTACGTGGAGAAGGCCCTGGACGCCCTCGGCGTCCGCTTCGGGCCCACCCACGCCGAGGTCATCGTCACCCCGCAGGGTCCGGCCCTGGTCGAGGTCGGCACGCGCATCGCCGGGAACATGCACCCCGGGTTCCACGACGCCTGCGCGGGCGGCAACCAGGCCGCGCTCACCGCGCTCGCCTACCTGGAGCCGGCGCGCTTCGTCGAGCGCTACGGGGGGCGGCGCTACGACAAGGTCCGCGAGGCCGTCTGCTGCACCACCTCGACGACGCGGTCCGGGACCGTCGAGAGCATCGACCAGGACGCCGTGGCCGAGCTCTCCGCCCTGGAGACCGTGGACCGGTTCGACCTGAAGATCGAGCCCGGCGGCACCGTCCGCCCGACCGTCGACCTGTATTCGAGCACGCTGCGGATCTTCATGTCGGCGACCTCGATGGATCGGATCGACCGCGACCGCCGGCGGATCGAAGAGATCAAGGACCGGATCTACCGGCTCCGCGACACGGATGCGGGTGGGAAATGAGCACGGTCGCCGTCGTGGTGTTCCCCAACTCGGGGGTACGGCCGCACGACATCGCCGGAGCGGCCCGCGCGTGCGGGCTCTCCCCCGTGTACGTGGCGCTGACCGGCGCCCTCGACGAGCGGGAGCACGCCGAGTACGCGGCGCTCGGCCCCGTCATCGAGTCCGACGAGCACGCACCGGAGCTCGCGGCAGCGGCGCTGAGCGCCCACGCCCCGTCCGGCGTGACGACGTTCAGCGAGGGCCTGGTGCCGTTCACCGCCCGGCTCGCCCACCTGCTCCGCCTGCCCTACCACGACCAGGACACCGTGGTCCGGCTCACCGACAAGCGTGCCCAGCGGCAGTGCCTCGCCGAGCGGGGTGTGGACGCCGTCCGGTCGGCCGCGGTGACCAGCCGCGCCGAGGCCCTGGCGCTCCTGGGAGAGTGGCCGGGCCCCGCCGTGGTCAAGCCGGTACGCGGTCAGAGCAGCATCGACACCCACTTCGTGGCGAGCGCGGCCGACTTCCCCGCCGACCTCACACCGACCCCGGAGCGGCCTTTCGTAGTCGAGGAGTTCCTCGCCGGACGCGACGAGGGGGAGTTCGGGGACTACGTCTCGGTCGAGTCCCTGGTCGTCGACGGCACCGCCCACACCCTCGGCGTCACCGGCAAGTTCCCGCTGATGCCGCCGTTCCGCGAGCACGGCGGGTTCGTGCCCTCTCACCTGGGGCCGGCCGAACACGCGGGCGTCGCCCGGCTCGCCAACGACGCCGCGCTCGCCCTCGGCATCCGGCAGGGCCTGGTCCACACCGAGATCAAGCTCACCCCCCAGGGCCCGAGGATCATCGAGGTCAACGGCCGCCTGGGCGGGTTCCTGGCCGACATGTACCGCCGCGCCATGGGCATCGACCTCCACGAACTGGGCATCCGGGCGGCCTGCGGCCTCCCGGTGGACGTGGCCGAACCCGTGGTGGCCTCGGTGGAGTTCCAGTACTTCGGCCTCTCCCCGCTGCCCGGCGGCGGCGTCCTGGACCGGGTGGACGGCATCGAGGTGATGCTCAAGGAACCCGGCGTCGTCGGGCACTGGCAGCGCCTGGCCGTGGGCGGGGAACTCCCTCCCCCCGCGACCTCCTTCTTCATGGACATCCTGCTCGGGAGCGCCCCCGACCACGGCGCGATGCTGGAGACCATCGACCGGGCGCTCGCCCATCTGAGGCTCACCTTCACGGAGCCCGACGGCCGTACGAGCGCCTGGCAGGCGCGCCGCGGCGCGATGAGGCGCATCGGGTAGACGCCGCCGACCCCGCCGACCCCGCCGACCCCGCCGACCCCGCCGACCCCACCGACTCCACCGACTCCACCGCACACCCGCATCCGACACGACCAGGAGTACGCCTTGAAGGGTTCCCCCTACCTCAACAACCCGCGCGTGCGGGCCCTCAACAACTGGATCTTCCTGCGCAAGGCGGGCGGCAGGAACCGCCGCCGCATCATCCCCTCGCACGCCGTCTTCCCCGAGGTCTGGGAGCTGGAGCGGCGGTTCCCGGAGCTCCAGGCCGAGGTCGACGCGCTGCTCGCGAGCCGCAGCATCCCGACGTACGACACCTTCGACCCGGAGCGCGCGGCCCAGGTGTCCGAGGAGTGGAAGCTCTACTACGCGTACATGTTCGGGAACACCAACGAACTCGCCAAGCAGGACCTCCCGACCCTGCTGTCGTTCGCCCAGTCCACCCCGAACGTGGTCAACGCCTTCGTCTCCATCCTGGAGCCGGGCGTCACGCTGCCCCCGCACCAGGACCCGTACGCGGGCATCCTCCGCTACCACCTGGGCATCCGGATCCCCACGGACAACCCGCCGCGCATCCGCCTCGCAGACGAGTACCACCAGTGGAAGGAGGGCGAGGGCGTCGTCCTCGACGTCTCCCTGGAGCACGAGGTCGTGAACGACAGCAGTGAACCGCGGGTGATCGTGATCATCGACTTCCGCCGCCCCATGGGCCCGCTCGCCGGCCTGCTCAACCGCTACTGCCTGTGGCAGAAGCGCAAGTTCGCGCCGCAGTTCATCGAGGCGGCCAAGTACGACGTCATGCACTGACGCGCACTGCCGGGCCGGGGCGCCGACGCCCCGGCCCCCGCGGCCGCCGACCCCCCGGCCGATGTCCTTGACCCAGCGATCCCAGGAGGACGCCCCGTGCCCACCCCCACGACGACCCCACGGCTGCCCGGCGGGGTCCACGCCGTCGAGCGGGCCGCCGACCTGCCCAGGGAGGGCTGGGACGCCCTTGCGGGACCGTCCGACATCTTCCTCACCTGCCGCTGGCTCGACGTCGTCGAGGCGACCGCCGGGGTCCCCATGACCTACCTGTGGACCGAGCGCGACGGCCGGCCCGTCGCCGGCCTGGCCACCGCGACCGCCACCACGTCCGTGCCGTGGGCCCTCGGCAGACCCGACGTCGTCCTGCGCAACAGCGCCGAGGCCGGACTGCCCGGCGCCGGTGCGCTGCTGACCGGCCTCGGGGCGGACCCGTCGCGGGCCCTGATGCCCGCACTGGTGGCAGGAGGCCGCCACGTCGGCAGCACGCGCCTCCTGCGCTCCCCCGACGCCACCGCGCAGGACGTCGGGGCCCTGGTCGCGGCCGCCGAGACCCTGGCCCGGGAGGCCGGGCTCGCCTCCGTGTGCTTCCTCTACCTCGACGAACAGGACGCGGACGTCGCGGCGACCCTGGACACCCGCGGCTACCTGTCGTACACGACCGGCCGCTACAGCACCCTGCGGGTCCCGGAGGACGGCTTCGACGGCTACCTCGCCTCCCTGCCGCGCAAGCGCCGGGTGTCCATCGCGGCCGAACGCCGCCGCGTACGGGAGTCGCAGGCGCGGATCGCGGTCGAGCCGCTGGCCACGGTGGACCTGCCCCGCTGCGCGGAGCTGGAGTCCGCCCTGCTCGCCAAGTACGGCATCGACATCCGCCCCGACCAGGTCCTCGCCCAGATCCGGCAGGTCCGCGACTGCTTCGGCGACGACGCGTTCGCCATCACGGCGCACGGCGACGGCGAGGTCCGGGGCTACGGCCTGATCCTGCGCCACGGCGACCACTGGTACGCACGCCAGACCGGCTACGACTACGCCTACCAGGAACGCAGCGGGCTGCCCCTGTACTTCGAGGTCCTCTACTACCGCCTGCTCGAAGAAGCCGCCGCCGCCGGGGCCACCACGCTGCACTACGGGCTCGGGAGCGAGCAGGCCAAGCGCTCCCGGGGCTGCACGGCCACGGAGCAGCGCTGCCACGTGCTCCGGCTGTGACCCTCCGCCCACGCCACGCCACCCCACCCCACCGACCCGGCGCCGCAGGCACCCGAAGGACTCCGTGACATGACATCCACTGCTGTGAAGGACGCGAGCGGGCCCGCTCCGGTGCTCCCGCGCGGGCCGGGTGTCGTCTGGTTCGGCCTGTCGGAACTGGTCAAGGCCCTGGGCACGGGCTTCTTCTACCCCTTCTCCCTGCTGTTCTTCACCGAGCTCTCGGGACAGTCCCTGCGCTCGGTCGGTCTGGTCCTGACCGCCACGGCGCTCGCCGTGCTGCCGGGGCTCTTCGCGGTCGGCCGCCTGGTGGACCGGGTCGGCCCGAAGCCCGTGCTCATCGCGGCGGCACTGGCGCGCGTCGCGTGCTTCGCGGGCATCGCCTCCTTCCGGGGCCTGGTCCCGCTGGTGCTGTGCACCCTGCTGCTGGCCCTCGGCAACCGGGCCGAACAGGCCGCGAGTCCGCTGCTCGCCATCCGGTTGGCCCCGGAGGGGCAGAGCGGCCAGTGGCTCGCACTGACCCGGGTCGCCTTCAACGCGGGGATCGGGGCAGGGGCCCTCCTGGCCAGCCTGTTCGTCGTGGACACGGCCTCCGGATTCGTGGTGCTGGGCGTCGTCAACGCCGCCGGGTTCGCCCTCACGGCCCTGCTCTACCTCCGGGTTCCGCCGGGACGGCCGACCGAACCCGCGCCGCGCCGGGGCCTGCGCGCCGGGCACGCCGCACCCTGGCGCGACCTGCCGTTCCTGCGGGCGGCGGGTGCGAACGCCGTGCTCCTGACGGCCGCCCTCGCAGTGGAAAGCGCCCTGCCCGTGTTCGTCCTGCGCGAGCTGCGGATGCCGTCGTGGACCGTGGGCGTGCTGTTCGCGGTCAACACCGTGCTGCTCACCGTGCTCCAGCTGCCCCTGAGCCGGGTGCTGGAGAAGTTCCGGCCCGGGTCCGTGCTGGCGGTCGGGGGAACGGCGTACGTGGCGCTGTACGCGTCCGCGCTGTCGGCCGGGGGCGCCCCCCGCGGGGGACAGGTCGCCCTGCTGGTCGCCGGCATGGCCCTCTACACCCTGGGGGAGCTGGCCGTCTCCCAGGCCGCCATGGTGATGCTGACGAGCCTGCCGCCCCGGCGGGAGCAGGGGGCCTACCTGGCGTTCAACCAGCTGTTCGCGGGTGGTGCCACGGCCCTCGCCCCGCTGCTGGTGGCCACGTTGATGGCCGGCTTCCCCCTGGTGCTGTGGTGGGTCCTGGCGGCCGGAAGCGCGGTGGCGGCGCTCCTGGCACTGACGGTCCCGCGCACACGGGAGCGGGCCACTGCCCGCACCGGTGACGTCGACGGGTGAGCTCCGGGGCGATCCCTTCACGAACCCGTTGGCCGGTGCGGAGGCCCGAGCACTAAACTGCCCCCACGGAGAGAGCTGATCAGCGGGATCAGGCGGGGGACGGAGGCACGCCCATGGCAACGGACTCAGGGGCACCTGAGACGAAGCCACCGGCAGTGACACCTGTCCGCGCGGTCATCGCCCTGTGCCTGTTCGCGCCGTTCGCGGCGATGTTCTGGGTGGGTTCGTACGCGAAGGTCGAACCCATGCTGGGAGGAATCCCGTTCTTCTACTGGTACCAGATGACCTGGGTCCTGATCTCCAGTGCGTTGACCCTCATCGCCTACAAGCTGTGGCAACGCGACCAGCGTTCCCGCAGGACCGGAGCCGGCACCGGGCCGCGTCGGGACGACGGCGGCTGCGACCTCCCGCCGCACGGGACCGGCGGCTAGGGAGTCCCCTTCCTGACATACGATCAGGAGCGCGGGTCGTCGCGTAAACGGGGTGCTGATGTTCAGGTTGCTGGTGTCGCAAACGGATCCGAGGGGTCTGCGTACGATCGCCGACGCGCTTGAGGCGCAGACGCCGCCCGGACCGGTCATGATCGACGTCGCACCGGGCCACTACCGGACCGACGCGATCCGCTGTTGGGGCACGGTCGTCATCACCGCGCTCGGCGGACGCGGATCGGTCGTCATCGACGGGGCCGCCGAGTACAACTTCCAGGCCGAAGGCCATATGACGCTGCGGGGCCTGGTCCTGCGCAACTGGCACAAGACCGGGCGGGCGCTGGGCGTGGTGGGCGGCACGGCGGTGGTGGAGGACTGCGAGTTCCTCGCCAAGTCCGGCCACGCCGTCACCGCCTGGGGCGGGTCCGAACTCTTCCTCCAGCGCAGCACCGTACGGGAGGGGGCCGTCGTCTACTCCGACGCCGCCGGCCTGGTCGAGGGGAGCGAGGTGATCGGCTCCTCCCTGTGCGGTGTCACGCTGCAGAACGGCAGCCGGGTCAGCGTCCGCAACACCCGGGTGCAGGGCGCCGCGGAACACGGCATCCTCGTGGCCGCGGGAGTGAACGCGCTGATCGAACAGTGCCGGGTCGAGGAGACCGGAATGGCCGGGATCATGGTCCAGGAGCATGCCCAGGCCGCGGTCCGGGCCAGCGAGGTCCACCGTTCGACCCAGTGCGGCCTGGTGGTCCGCGACAGCGGGCAGGCCGATGTCCAAGGCCTCCTCGTCGCGGACGCGGCGGTCGACGGCGTCTGGTGCACGAGCTCCGGCACCCTGAGCGCCACGCGGATGACCGTCAGGGACGCGAGGAGCAACGGTGCCTCGGTGGACGAGGGGGCGACGGCCACCCTCACCGACTGCGACGTCGTGCGGGCCGGCGCGTACGGGATCCTGGCCGCGGACGGGGGCCGGGCTGCCCTGGTCAGGGGGGCGGTCTCCGAGTCCGACATCGGGGTGGGCGTCACCGGCGACGGCTCCCTGATCATGAACGGATCCCTGGTGGCGCGCAGCGGCCGGTTCGGCATCGCCGTCGACGCCGGGGCGCGGGTGGTGCTGCAGGGCTGCAGGATCACGGATACGGACGGCCCGGGGATCCTCACCGCACAGGGCTCCCACGTCGAGATCCGGGACCTGGTGGCGGAGGGGAACAAGGCCGAAGACCAGCGGGACGTCCCGCCCGCGGGGACGGACGCGCCGGTGCAGGACTCGGAGGCGGGGACCGCGGAGGCGGGGACCGCGGCGCCCGCACCGGCCGGGCCCGCCGGTGCGGAGACGCCCGCGACGCCGGTGACGCCCGCGACGGCCGGGGAGGTGGACGCCCTGCTGGCCGAGCTGGACGCCATGGTCGGGCTGCGGGAGGTCAAGGACGAGATCCGGAAGCTGGTCAAGTTCCTGCGGGTCGCCGAACAGCGCCGGGCGGCAGGGCTGCCCGAAGGGCCGGTGATCGGACGGCACATGGTGTTCTCGGGCTCCCCGGGTACCGGCAAGACCACCGTCGCCCGCGTCTACGGCCGGCTGCTCGCCGCGCTGGGCGTGGTCTCCGGCGGCCACTTCACCGAGGTCTCGCGCGCCGACCTGGTCGGGTCGCACCTCGGCGAGACGACCGCGATGACCACCGCGGTCTTCAACAGGGCCCGCGGCGGGGTGCTGTTCATCGACGAGGCCTACACCCTCTCCCGCCGGTTCGGCAGCGGAGCCGACTTCGGCCAGGAGGCGATCGACACGCTGGTCAAGCTGCTGGAGGACCACCGGGACGAGGTCGTCGTCGTCTTCGCGGGCTACTCGGCCGAGATGCGCGAGTTCCTGTCCGCCAACCCGGGCCTGCAGTCGCGGATCTCCCGGACCATCGAGTTCGAGGACTACAGCCCGGACGAACTGGTCGCCATCTTCGAGCGGCTGGCGGGGCAGTACGGCTTCCTGCTCGCCGAACCGACCCGGACCGCCCTGGCGGCCCACTTCCAGCAGGCCCGGCGCACCGAGACCTTCGGCAACGGACGGGAGGCCCGGCGGATCTTCGAGGCGGCCCTCGAACAGCAGGCGCTCAGGCTGGCCGACCGCGAGGACACCCCGTCGGCCGAGGAACTGGTCCTGCTCCTGCCCGAGGACCTCGACGGAGTAGTCGACCGCGGACTGGGCGCACGGTTCGCGGAGGCCAGGGACTCCGGGCAGCTGGACACCATCCTCGGCGAACTCTCGGCCATGGTCGGTCTGGAGGACATCAAGACGGAGATCCGCGACCTCACCGACCTGATCGTCACCACCCGGCGGCGCCGGGAGGCAGGCCTTCCCTCCGACCCGATGCCGAGCCACCTGATCTTCTCCGGCCCGCCCGGCACGGGCAAGACGACGGTCGCCCGCCTGTACGGCTCCCTGCTCGCGGCTCTCGGCGTCCTGGCCCGCGGCCAGGTGGTCGAGGTGTCCCGCGGCGACCTGGTCGGCCAGTTCGTGGGGAGCACCGCCCTGCGGACCGCCGAGCAGTTCGAACGCGCCCGTGGCGGCGTCCTGTTCATCGACGAGGCGTACACCCTGTCCCGACCCGGCGGAACGGGAGCCGACTTCGGTCAGGAGGCGGTCGACACCCTGGTCAAGCTGATGGAGGACCACCGGGACGAGGTCGTTGTGATCGCCGCCGGCTACACCGACGAGATGACGGCCTTCCTCGACGTCAATCCCGGTCTGGCCTCCCGCTTCTCGGCCACCGTCGGCTTCCCCGCCTACAGCGGGGAGGAACTGGTCACCATCCTGGCCCGCCACGCGGAGCGTTCCGGTTTCCAGACCCCGGACGCCACGCTCCAGGCGGTGCGCGCCCAGATCGACGCCGACCCCGAGAGGTTCGCCCAGGGCAACGCCCGCGAGGTCAGAAAGCTCTTCGACGAGGTCAAGAGCGCCCATGCCCGGCGGATCGCCGCCCTCGAACGTACGGGCCGCGAAGCGACCCTGGACGACCTCCGCGTCCTCCTCCCGGAGGACGCCACGGCGAGGGCGACCGGGCCCCGATGATCGGCCCGGGCGGCGGGGAGCCGGTGGTCGGGTAAAGGTGGATTAAAATGCGCCGGTGAGTGAGCAGAGAGCGCATGTGCGAATAGCGGGATATTTCGGTCGGTGGTGGGTCTTCGGGCCGGTGGTCGGTCTGGTCGCCGCCGTGGCGATGGCCGTGCGGATCTTCCATGGCGGCCCGATCGGCATGGCGGACAACGGCGACGGCCCCTCCCGCATGTGCGCCCTCGACACCTCCGTCCACGTGGACAAGGGCTCCTCGTGGTGGTTCGACTTCGCCAATTTCCGGTATGACCAGGCCAAGCCGGAGGCGTGCACCTCAGAGAACACCTATCCGGGCAGCGGCAAGTGGATGCCCGTGCTGGCCCGGCCGCTGAGCCAGCTGCTGGGCTACGGGGGCGCGATCGACCTCCGGGCCCAGGCACTGCTCTGGTGCGCCCTGGTGGGGCTGGCCTTCGCGGTGTTCGCCGTCGCCCTGCGCGGCCGGCTCCTGTTCCGGCTGCTCGTCTGCGCCGCGCTGTTCCTGGTCGTCGGCGACTCGGTGGTGGCCGGGTACGCGGCCTCGCCGTTCAGCGAGCTGGCCGGGCTGACCGGGCTGCTGCTCGCCACCGTCGGCGCCGTCCACCTCGGCGGTACGCCCCGGGCCAGGCTCGGCGGGCTGCTGCTCTTCACTGTCGGGTCGGTCACCCTCGTGGGCTCCAAGATGCAGGCGCTCACCATGGCGGTTCCCCTCCTGGCGCTCCTGCTCTGGTCCAAGGTGCCGGTCGGCCGGCTCACCGGCCGGTTCTCCGCCCGGGTGCTCCCCCTCGCGGCCGCGCTGGTGATCGGCGCGGCGGGCACGCACACGCTGCTGTTCCAGATGGAGGCGTTCAAGGAGATCAACCGGACCGAGATGATCTTCGTCGGGATCATGGGGAAGAGCCCGGATCCGGCCAAGGACGCCGTCGAGCTCGGACTGCCCGCCGACTTCGGCCAGTACGCCGGGCTGAACTGGTGGGGCGAGAAGGCACCCCAGAAGGACCCCCGCTGGCCCGAGGTCAAGGACCGCATCACCTACGCCAACATCGGCACCTACCTGGCCGAGCACCCGGGCGTCGCGCTCCGGATCGCCGACGGCGGGCTCGACGACTTCGCCGCCTCCCGGCCCGACAACCTCGGCTCCTACCCCGTCAGCGCGGGCAAGCCGGCCGGCGCCCAGGAGCACCGGCTCGCCCTCTACACCGGATTCCTGCGGACCCTCGGCGGCGGCTGGGTGCTCGGCCTCCAGGCCGCGTTCGTGGTGGCCGGCGCCTGGTGGCTGCGCCGCAGTGGGGACAATCCGCGCCGCCGCGCCTTCCTGGCGATGATGATCTGCCTCGGCGGGGCCACGCTGACCCAGTTCGTCACCGCCATGTACGGCGAGGCGATCGAGAACACCAAGCACCTGATCTACGGGATCTTCGCGACCGGCCTGGCCTTCGTGCTGGCGGCCGCCAGTGTGTTGTGCACCCCCGCCGAGGCGTCGTCCGCGTCCCGGGAAGAGGCCGAGGAGGAGGAGACCGCGCCGAGCGGCCGCCCGGTGCCCGCGGGGCTCGTGGGGTACTGAAGGGCAGGCGGGGAGCCCTTGGTACGGGTGTGCGATAACCCGAAAAGATCAGGCTAAGATGCCACGGCAGACGCAAGCTGCCCACCGCGGGCCCGTGCACGAGGCCGCCGCAGGTGGGGTTCCGTACGGGGCCGCCGCCCTGGTCGGATGGACGTCGCCGGTCGGGCGCGTCATTGCTTGGAGAGTTCCCGCCGTGTTCGGACAGCCTTCCCGTTCCCGTCCCGTCGTGACCGGCGCCGCCGTCGTGGCCCTCGCCGTCGCGCTCGCGGGTTGCGGGAGTACCAAGGGTGAGAAGGCCGAGAAGGGCAAGAAGGGGCCGGCGGCGAGCGGCCCCGCCGCCCCGGCCGCCTCCCCCTCGGCCGAAGGCAAGGTGCGGATGCCGGCCGGGCCGGCCCCCGCCATGACCAAGGCCCGCGACACCGCCGTCGGCCCGGTCATGACCACGAAGCTGGCCGGCCCCAAGTCCGGTGTGACCGGCCAGGTGTGGGTCTGGCTCCCTCCCGAGTACCACGACCCCAAGTACGCCAAGACCGGCTTTCCGGTGCTGACCCTGTTCGCGGGCGGCCAGAGCAACGGCTACAACACCTGGGCCGGCAGCGAGCTGCCGATCCCGGAGGAGGACGTCCGGCTGGCCAAGGCGGGCAAGGCCCATCCCTTCATCATGGTCATGCCGGTGCAGAACTTCAGCGGCGACGAGAAGAAGGCGCTGGACTGCTCGGACATCCCCGGCCAGCCCAAGATGGCGACCTGGATGGCCCAGGACATCCCGGACTGGGTCCGCGCCAACTTCCGCACCCTCAAGGGCCGCGACAGCTGGGGCGTCATGGGCGCCTCCACGGGCGGATTCTGCAGCGCCAAGCTCGCCCTGCAGTACCCGGACGTCTACAAGGCCGCGGTGCCGATCGACGGCTACTTCGCCCCCGACTCCCGCCTGTGGCAGGGCCACGATGCGGAGAAGGCGGCCAACAGCCCCGACCAGCTGGTCACCCAGGGCAAGGCCGACGTGAAGATGCTGGTCACGGCCGGCGGTGCCGACGGGTACGAGAAGGGCGTGGTCAAGAGCTGGATGGCCAAGGCGGTTCCGCCGGTCGCCATCGAGTACTACGAGCAGCCCGGCGGCAAGCACCTGACCTCGGACTTCAAGAAGATGATCCCGGACGCCCTGCAGTGGTTCACGAAGAACCTCGAAGGCCCCGCCCACGACTGACCCGCCGGGAACCCGTCCGTGGCGGACAGCCCGAACTTCTGCCCGTCCGGGCCCGTCCGGACCTTGTCGTGGCCGCAGGCCGAGACGCCCGGGACCACCCGCACCATCACCTTCTGGCGGCCGCCCGGCCCGACCGCGGCCGAGCAGACGTCCAGGCCCAGTCCTTCCTCGTGGACCCAGCGCACCATCGCGCGGGAGAGGAACGCCTTGGCCGCGTAGAAGACGTCGGCCCCGGGGAGCGCCTCCCGGTACGTCCGGCAGCGCCCGCGCACCTCCCCCTCGTCCAGGACGTACACCGGGGTCCCGAACCGCTCCGCCACCTCGGCGAGCTCCACCCCGGCGACCGTCAGACCGCCGTGCGGCAGCCGGCCGGTGGACGCCGGCCAGACGCCGAGGCCGTCCGTCCCGGACGCGGGCGCCGCCATGACCGGTGTGGTCATCGTCCCGCCTCCGCTCAGACGGCCGGAGCCGGGGAGGCGTGCCGCGCGGCCGGTGCGGTCCGGGCGCCGGGGGAGGCGTCCGGGGCCGGGCCGGAGACCGCGGGAGCGGTCAGCGCCGGATCGACGGTCAGCAGCCCCACCCCGAGCGGCTCGGCCAGCGCCTTCAGCGCGGGTCCGGAGAGCCGGATCCACGGCTGGTCCGCGCCGAGCGTGGCGGCCAGCAGCTCCGGACCGGTGAACCCGACCGCGGTGCGCGCACCCAGCGGGGTCCGGAACATGCGTACCACCACCGGGGCCGTGCCCGGCCGGACGGGGACGTACAGGAGTCCGGCCGGGACGCGTTCCTCGGGCTCGGGGTCGTCGTCGTACTGGAACAGGCACATGGGGCTCTCCTCAAGAACCGCGGACAAGAACCGCCGACAGGAACCGCGGAGACGAACCGCGGACAGGAACCGTGGACGGCGGTCGGCGCCCCGGGCGCGGGGAGGCGTTCGGGGCGGCACTCCAGAACCATCCCCGCCCCGGAGCCCGGCGGACCCGCCCCTGACGGGACCCTGACGGCGACCGGCCCGGTCCATACGCGGTGCTGACGGCCGGTGCCGGCACCGGCGCCGGGACCCCGGCCCGCTGCCCCGGACCGGCACGGACGATCATCGAACCGGCACGCGGAGGCGTACGAGGGGAGGGGCGGCATGGCGGAGACCGTCGGCACGGACGTCGCGGGGGAACTGGCACGGGCCGGAGCGCGGGAACAGGACCGGATCCTGGAGGAACGCGCGGCGGCGGTGGCCGGCCTCATGGCGGACGGGTTCGGCCGCACGCACCCGGAGTTCGCGGCGAAGTCCGGGTTCGCCCGCTGGCAGCTCGCGGCCCTGGCGGTCGTCGCCGTCGCCGCCCTGGCCGCCCTGGCGGCCGCGCCCATGGCCGTACTCGCGCTGCTCAGCGCCGTGGTGACGGCCTACAGCCTGCTCCACGTGGCGGTCACGCTGGCCGGCCTGGGCAGCGGCGGCCCCCGCGCGGGGACGGACGACGTGCCGCTGCCGGACGCGGAGCTGCCGTTCTACACGGTGCTGGTCCCCGCCTACCGGGAGGCCGGGGTGATCGGCGGCCTGGTAAGGCACCTGGCCGCCCTGGACTACCCGGCGGACCGGCTGGAGGTGCTGGTCCTGGTGGAACGCCACGACCCCGGCACCGCCCGGGCCGTACTGGCGGCCGGTCCGCCGCCGTTCGTCCGCCTCGTCCGCCTCCCGCCGGGTCCGCCGCAGACCAAGCCCCGCTCGCTGAACCTGGGCCTGCTGCTGGCCCGCGGCGAACTCCTGGTGGTCTTCGACGCCGAGGACCGGCCCGACCCCGGCCAACTGCGCCGCGTCGCGGCCCGGTTCGCCGCGCGCGGCGCGGACCTGGCCTGCGTACAGGCGCAGCTGCTCTTCCACAACGCCGCCGGGAACTGGCTGACCAGGCAGTTCGCCATGGAGTACGCGCTGCGTTTCACCCTGGCGCTGCCCGGCCTGGTACGGCTGGGGATGCCGGTCCCGCTCGGCGGGACCAGCAACCACTTCCGCACCGCCACCCTGCGCGCCGTCGGAGGCTGGGACGCCTGGAACGTCACCGAGGACGCCGACCTCGGCATGCGCTGCGCCGCCATGGGCCACCGCACCGAGACCATCGGGTCGGTGACCTGGGAGGAGGCCCTCGGCGCCGTCCGCCCCTACGTCCGCCAGCGCACCCGGTGGTTCAAGGGGTTCCTGCTGACGGCGGTCGTGCACACCCGCCGCCCCCTGCGGACCGTCCGCCGGTTCGGCGTGCCGGGACTGCTCACCCTGCTCGGCATCGTCGCGGGCGCCGCGGTGACCTCGTTCGTCCAGCCGCTGCTGGCCGCCCTGACCCTGATCGGCCTCTGCGGCCTGTCCTGGTCGCCCGCCGGGTCCGGCCTGCTGCTGCCGTCCGTGGCGGCGCAGGCCGCGGCGGCCCTGGCCTGGACCGCCCTCACCTTCACCGCGGCGAGGCGCGCGGGCCTCGGGGCTCCGTGGCACGCGCTCCTCACGCCGCTCTCCTCGGTGCTGTGGTGGTTCGCGGCCTGGCGGGCGGTGCACCAGCTGGTCTTCTCCCGGTTCAGCTGGGAGAAGACACCGCACGGGACCTCGGTCAGTTGACGTTGACGGCCTTCCAGGCGGCCGCCACCTGCTGGTACTCGGTGCCGGAGGCGCCGTAGAGGTCGGCCGTCGCCTTCAGGGTCGCGGTGCGCGCCCCCGCGTAGTCGGTCGTCGAGGTCATGTAGGTGGAGAGCGCCTTGTACCAGATCTTGTACGCCTTGGTGCGGCCGATCCCGGTGACGGTGGAGCCGTCGTAGGTCGGGGAGTTGTAGGACACCCCGTTGACCGTCTTGGCGCCGCTGCCCTCGGAGAGCAGGTAGAAGAAGTGGTTGGCGACGCCGGAGGAGTTGTGGACGTCGAGCCGGCCCACGCTCTTCGACCAGTAGTCGGCGGAGGCGCCGTCCTTGCTCGGCTTGTCCATGTAGCGCAGCGGGGTGCCGTTGCCGCGGATGTCGATCTTCTCGCCGATGAGGTAGTCGCCGGGGTCGGCGGCGTTGTTGGCGAAGAACTCCACGGAGGTGCCGAGGATGTCGCTGGTGGCCTCGTTGAGGCCGCCCGACTCGCGGCTGTAGTTCAGCTTGGCGGTGGCGGCGGTCAGGCCGTGGCTCATCTCGTGGCCGGCGACGTCGAGGGAGGTGAGCGGCTTCTTGTTGTTCGCGCCGTCCCCGTAGGTCATGCAGAAGCAGCTGTCGGACCAGAACGCGTTGACGTAGGCGTTGCCGTAGTGGACGCGGGAGTACGCGGCCTTGCCGTCGCCGGCGATGCCGTTGCGGCCGAACTCGGACTTGTAGAAGTCCCAGGTGACGGCCGCGCCGTAGTGGGCGTCGACGGCGGCGGTCTGGCGGTTGGCCGGGGTGCCGTCGCCCCAGGCGTCGTCGGCGTCGGTGAAGAGGGTGCCGGTCGCGGTGGAGGTGGCGCCGTTCAGGTCGTAGGTCTTGTGGCCGCCGCGCGCCGCGTCGGTCAGGCTGTACGCGGACCCGCTCTGGGTGGTGGTGAGGGGGACGGTGCCGGAGTAGCCGCTGGTGCCGGTCCCGGTGTCGATGGCCTCGTACGCGTACAGCTCGGCGCCCGTCGCGGCGTCGGTGATGACGTGGCGCTCGCTGGGGGTGCCGTCGGGCTGGGTGCCGGTGACGACGGCCTCGTAGGCGAAGACCGGGTTGCCGGTGGCGGCCCACACGACCTGCCGGGCGTCGGCCGGGGCGGGCTTGGTGCCGCGGGCGGCGGCCGGGGCGATGCGGGCCTCGGTGCCCTTGGTGGTCTTGCGGCTGCCGTCCTTCTTCTGGTGGACGATCAGATCGCCGCCGAGGACGGGGAGTCCGGCGTAGGTGCGCTCGTAGCGGGTGTGCACGGTGCCGTCGGCGTCCTTGACCACGTCCCGTGCGACGAGGCGCTCCTCGTCGGACAGGCCGATGGCGCGTGCGGTGCCGGCGGCCTCGCCCTGGGCGGCGGATATCGCCTGGGTGCGGGCGGCGGAGGACAGCGTCAGGGCGGTGGCGCCGGCCTCGCGTTCGGCCGCCGCGCTGGCGGCGCCGCTCTGGGCGGCGATGGCGACCATGGCCGCGGAGGCGACCACGGCGGCGGTGCGCAGCATCCGGGCGCGGTTGGGGGAGTTGGGGGTGGAGGACATGGGGTGGGTCACTCGCTCTCCTGGTGTCGTGGGGGACGCCGGGGAGATTGCCAGAGAGCAGACCCTCAATGACAGGTACGCAACAATTATTTGACCTGCTGTTATCCGAAGACCGGAGATTCCCGTCCGCTGGCCGGACGAAAGCGGCGCATACCGGCGCCCGCCCGGGACGAGGCGGACGGGCGCCAGCGGCCGGATCGCCGGCCCTACTGGATCCCGGGAATCCGGCGGGACTTGAACGCGGCCGTGACGGCGTCCGCGGCGCTCTGGCCGTACATGCTGCGCGCGGTGTCGATCGTGGCCAGCGCCGCCTCCCGGAAGCCGGTGTCCGGAGCGAAGCGGAACTGGGCGTTCACGATGATGCGGTCGGCGGTCCTGGCGCCGAGGGCGCCGCGGATGTCGAAGAGGGCGCGCGACCAGATCTCGCCGTCGGCGTGGACCTCGCCCACCCGGTCCTCGTAGACCTTCGTCCCGTCGATGCGGCGCAGGCAGTGCGGGGCGGGGCTGTACGGGACCGAGTCCCAGTCGGCGACGCACGCCCGGTCCGCCGCACGGGGCCAGCCGTACGCGGCCGCGGCGTGGTCGCCCACCTCCACCGCCAGGTAGTCGCCGAAGGCCTCGCCGATCGCCCCGGCCTCCGGGGAACCGCCGAAGCCCGGCACCTGCGCGTTGTGCACGGCGTGCCCGTACTCGTGGACGATGACCTCGGCGTCCTCGGCGTCGTCCACGCCGCCCTTGCCGAAGCGGATCTCGGCCTTCTTGTCGGTGAAGAAGGAGTTGTCGGCACCCCACTGGTTGATGCGGACCGGCTGGACTCGGTCGTTGGCGCCGCGCAGCTCGCTGCCGAAGCCGAGGCCCTGCAGGTACTCCTGCGCCTCGTTGACCCAGAAGTACGCCATGACCTGCTCGAACTGCTCGTCGGAGCGGTCGTAGCGCGCGGCGTCCGCGACCGACGCCGGCGCCCCGGTCTCCGACCGCACGGACGCCCATCTGCCCGAAAGGCCCCCGCTGGAGTCGAGGTTGCGCAGCGCCGCGGTGGCGTAGGCCGAGGCGGGTATCGCCGCGGCGGAGTCCTTGGCGTCGGTGAGCGTCTGGTCGCCGGAGGACTGCACCGGGTTGACCATGAAGACGCGGCCCTGGGGGAGGGGGGCGCCCGCCGGCCGGGGCGCCGTGGCCGAGGCGGGGACGGCGAGGCCGAGCAGTGCCACGGCTGCGGTGGCCGTCGCGAGCAGTCCTCGGGGTGTGCGGGACATGGACATCCTCCTGTGGGGGACGCGGAGTACGGGAGAAAACGCGGTCGCGTGGTGCGGACGCGATCTTTGCCCACCCGAGGGATCTTTGAACAGGCCCCGGCGGCAACAGTCGTTCCAATTTTTAGGTCGATCGACCTATAATCTGCGCCATGAGCGACGAACTGCTTCACGATCCCGCCGGCCCCGTCCTGATCACCGGCGGATACGGCACCGTCGGCGCCGAGACCGCCCGGCTGGCGGCGGCCGCCGGCCACCCCGTCCTGCTGACCGGACGCACCCCGGAGCGGGGCCGCGAGCTCGCGCGCGAACTGGGCGGCGAGGCCCGGGCCTGGGACCTCGGGGACCCGGCGCCCTTCCGGGCCGCGGTCCGGGCCGTGATCGGCGCCGTCAACGACCCCGACGACCGGGTGCTGCGCGCCGCCGTCGCCGGCGGGGTGCCCTACGTGGACATCACCCGGTGGACGGCCAGGCTCCAACGGGCCGTCACCGTGGCCGCACTGCTGCGCCCCACCGCCCCCGTCCTGCTGTCCTCCGCCTGGATGGGCGGGGTGAGCAGCCTCGTCGCCGCGCGGCTCGCCGACGTCCTGGGCGGCGCCGAGCGCGTCGAGATCGCCGTGCGCTGGGACATGGCCGACCGGGCCGGCGCCGACTCCGTGGAGTTCATGGACCGGCTCGGCATCGGCTTCGAGGTCGTCGACGGCGGCCGCCGCCGGCTCGCCGCCCCGCTCACGGACGCCCGAACGGTACGCGTCGCGGGGGCGCCCCTCAGGGTCGCCCGCATCGACACCCCCGAGCAGTACACCCTGCCCCTCACCCTCGGCACCGCCACCGCCGCCACCCGGATCGGCTTCAGCTCCGCGGCCGCCACCCGCGCCCTCCTCGCCCTGCGCGGCACCGGGTTCTTCCGCTGGGCGGGCGGGGAACGCTGGGCCCCCGCACGCCGGGCCCTGCTGCACTCCCCGGGCGAGGGCGGCACCGCCGTCCTGCGCGTCGACGTGGAGCACGGAGGCCGCAGCCGCTCCGCGACCGTCACCGACCCGCTCGGCCAGAGCCACCTGACGGCGGTGGGCGCGGTCCTCGGGCTGCACCGCGTGCTCGGCACCGACGGCGCCCCCGCCCCCGACGGCGTGGTCTTCCCCGAGCAGCACCCCGACCCCGGCGCGGCGGCCCGACTCCTCGCCGCCCACGGCGTACGCGTCGACCTGGGGGCGGAACCCGCCGGCTCCGGCTCCGGCCCCGCCGCGGCCGCCGCATGAGCGCCGGGCCGACCCCCAAGGGGGAACTCCGGCGCACCGCGCTGCTGGACGCCGCCGAGCGGATCCTCGGCTCGGCCGGCGGCGCCGAACTCACGATGCGCGCGGTCGCCGACGCCGCCGGGGTGCGCCTGGGCCACCTCCAGTACTACTTCCCGGCCCGCTCCGACCTGGTCGCGGCCCTGCTCGACCGGATCCTCGCCGCCTCCCTGGCGCGCGTCGCGGGCCTCACCGGCGGCACGGGGCCCTCCGCCGGATCGGCAGCCGGCCCCGCCGCCGGATCGGCCGCCGCCCTGGACGCGGCCCTGGACGCGGCCCTGGACAGCGTCCTCGGGGAGCACGAAGACCTCTCCCTGGTCCGGCTGTTCACCGAGGTGTGGGCCATGGCCGCGCACGACCCGGCGGCCGCCGCGGCCGTCCGCGCCTTCTACGACCGGTACACGGACCACGTCGCCGACTTCGTCCTCCGGCTCCGGCCCGGCCTGACCGCCGCCGGCGCACGCTCCCGCGCGGAGGTCTTCGTCATGGTGGTGGAGGGCTCGGCCCTGTTCCGCTCCGGTATCGCCGGAGCACCGGGCCCCGCCGCCGAGGCCCGGCTGCGCCGGGTCCTGAGGGAACTGCTCGAATGACCGGCCGCCGCGGCCCTACTGCCTGCCCTTGCCGACGGTGAGGTTGGTGGTCCAGCCCTCGCCGGACTTCATCTCCTTGCCGTCGGCGTTGACGGGGGAGTAGACCCCGTCCAGGGGCACCGTCTCGCCGGGGGCGGCGGACTGCAGGACGTCGCAGACCTGCGCGAGCGAGGCCACGGGGGTGTCCTTCATGGCGGTGATCACGTCACCGCTGCCCAGCTTGGCCTTCGCCGCGGGGGAATTGGTCAGCGTGTAGACGACCATCATGCCGTCGACGTCCTTCAGCGCCTTCTGCGTCTGCGCCACCTTGGCGGCGTCCTCCTCGGCGAAGTAGTCCGCCAGGTTCGGGTTCTTCAGGTCCACCAGCTGCCAGCCGGGGTCGTTCTTCACGTCGCCGGCGGCCAGCTGGTCGAGCAGCGGCCGCACGTGGTCGCTGCTGATGGCGTAGAACTGCCCCTGCATCCCTCCGCCTTGGAGGGAGAGCGTGTTGATCCCGATCACCTCGGCCCTGCCGTTGAGCAGCGGCCCGCCGGAATTGCCCGGGTTGATGGTCGCCGAGTGCTGGATGGTCGAGGGGTAGCGCGGCAGGGTGGCGTCCGGGGCGGAGTCCCTCACGTCCGGGTTCTGCACGGCGCCGGTGGTGAACACCGGCTTCTGGGCGCCCTGCGCCTCGATCGAGTCGGGATAGCCGAGGGCGGTGACGTTGTCGGCGAACGAGACCTTCTTGCTGTCGCCGAACTTGGCTTCCTTCAGGTCCGGTTGCGGATGCGAGAAGGTCAGCACGGCGAGGTCCTCGCACGGGTCGATGCCCAGCATGCGGGCGGCGACGGGCGGCCGGTCCCCGACGGCGACCCGCAGGGAGGGCTCGCCCTGCACCACGTGCGCGTTGGTGACGATGAGTCCCTTGTCCGCGTCGTAGACGACCCCGGTGCCGGACCCGTAGGTCCCGATCACGTGCACCGTGGACGGCGCGGCGCGTTCGTAGATGTCCTTGGGTGACAGGTCGTCGGCGAACGCCATCCCACCGCCGCCGGCCGCGAGCACCACCATCGTGGCCACCGCCACGGCACCGCTGGTGCGTCCCCTCATGAGTCCGCCGCCTTTCTCCCGCACGGACGACCCCTTTCCAGGCTAGACCCGCACCGGGAAGGTGTCCTGCCGGCCGCGCGCCCGCGTCCGGCGGTGGGGATCGGCGGCCCGCCGTGGTGTGATGGGGGCATGATCGATGAGTTCCTGGCCCATGGCCTGCCCGAGGTGGAAGAAGCCGTCCGCAAGGCCGCGGCGGTCGAGATCATGCCGCGGTTCCGGCAGCTCGCCGAGCACGAGGTGGACCAGAAGAGCGGCCCCCACGACCTCGTGACCGTCGCCGACCGGAAGGCCGAGGAACACCTCACCGCCTCCCTGACCCGGCTGCTGCCCGGCTCCGCCGTGGTCGGCGAGGAGGCCGTGCACGCCGACCCGAACGTCTACGCGGCGCTGCGCGGCGACGCCCCCGTGTGGATCGTCGACCCGGTCGACGGCACCCGGCAGTTCGTGGGCGGCGAACCCGGCTTCTGCACCCTCGTGGCGCTCGCCCAGCGCGGCGAGATCCTCGCCTCCTGGACCTTCGCCCCGGCCCTGGAGGAGATGTCCACCGCCGTGCGCGGACAGGGCGCGTACGTCAACGGCCGCCGGATCCACAGCGGTTCGCCCGAACCCGGCGCCGAGCTGCGCGTGGCGACCGCCCACCCGCTGTACACCTCCGAGGAGGACCGGCGCAGCCTCGCCCGGCTCGACGTGCCCGGCGTCGCCGCCCGGCCGTGCGGCTCGGCGGGCCTGGAGTACCTGAAGGTGGCGCGCGGGGAGATGGACGCGCTGGCCTTCACCTGGCCCTCCGCCTGGGACCACGCGGCCGGACTGCTGCTGGTCGCCGAGGCGGGCGGCGCGCAGAGCACCGTCGAGGGCGTCCCCTTCCGCGTGGACCGGGACAACGCCCTCCCGTTCGCCGTCGGCCGCGACGAGGCCACCGCGATCCGCGTACGCGACCTGCTCCGGGGCGCGTGACCGCGGCAGAGGGCGGGTGTGGACGGGCGGACTAGGCTGGGGCCAGTGGCCGCCGCCGGACGAAGGAGCTGTTGTCAGTGCCGTCGATTCTCGACGCAGTCGTGGTGGGGGCGGGGCCCAACGGCCTGACGGCCGCGGTCGAACTGGCCCGCCGGGGACACTCGGTGGCCGTCTTCGAGGCCGCCGGCACGATCGGCGGCGGCGCCCGCACCGAGGAGCTCACCCTCCCCGGCTTCCGCCACGACCCCTGCTCCGCGGTGCACCCGCTCGGCGCCGGCTCGCCGGTGTTCAAGACGATGCCGCTGAAGCGGTACGGACTGGAGTGGCTGCACGCCCCGCTGCCCATGGCGCACCCCTTCGAGGACGGCACGGCCGCCGTGCTCTCCCGTTCCGCGGCGGAGACGGCGGCCTCCCTCGGGCCCCGCGACGCGGGCACGTACCGGCGGCTGGTGGAGCCGTACCTCGGCAAATGGGACACCCTCGCCCGGGACTTCATGTCCCTGCCCAACACCGCACTGCCCCGGGACCCCCTCACCCTCGCCCGCTTCGGCCTCACCGGACTGCCGCCCTCCACCTGGCTGCTGCGCCGCTTCCGCGACGACCGCGCCCGCGCCCTGTTCGCCGGGCTCGTCGCGCACGTCATCGCCCCGCTGAACGGGATCGCCACCGGCGCCGTCGGACTGGTCTTCGCCCTCGCCGCGCACGCCGGCGGCTGGCCGATGCCGCGCGGCGGCTCGCAGTCCGTCTCCGACGCCCTCGCCGGCTACCTGGCCGACCTCGGCGGCACCGTCCACACCGGCTTCGAGGTCAAGCGGCTCGACGACCTGCCCCCGGCCCGCGCGTACGTCTTCGACACCTCGCCGACCGCGCTGGCCCGCATCGCCCGCCTCGGCCGCGCCTACGACGGCTACCGCTACGGTGCCGCCGCCTTCAAGCTGGACTACGCCCTGGACGGCCCCGTCCCCTGGACCGCCGAGGCCCCCCGCCGGGCCGGCACCGTCCACATCGGCCCCGGCAGCCGCGACATCGACGCCGCCCTCCAGCTGGTGACCGGCGGCCGCGCCCCCCGCAACCCGTTCCTCATCACCGCCCAGCCCACCCTGGTCGACCCCGGCCGGGCACCCGAGGGCAAGCACGTGTTCTGGGCGTACGGGCACGTCCCCGCGGGCTGGGACGGCGACCTCACCGACGCCGTCGAACGGCAGCTGGAGCGCTTCGCCCCCGGCTTCCGGGACCTGGTCCTGGCCCGCGCCACGGCCGGCCCGGCGCAGCTCGCCGCCCGCAACCCGAACTACGTCGGCGGGGACATCGCCTGCGGTGCCGCCGCCGGCCTCCAGCTCCTGCTCCGGCCCAAGCTCACCCTGTCCCCGTACACCACCGCCCACCCCGCGGTGTTCCTCTGCTCCTCGGCGACCCCGCCGGGCCCGGGCGTCCACGGCATGTCCGGCCACAACGCGGCCAAGGCGGTCTGGCGCCACCTGCGAAAGGCGAACTGATGGTGCGCATCACCCTCGTCCAGGGCGACATCACGGCGGAGAAGGCCGACGCGATCGTCAACGCCGCCAACTCCTCCCTGCTGGGCGGCGGGGGAGTGGACGGCGCCATCCACCGCCGCGGCGGCCCCGAGATCCTCGCCGCCTGCGAGGACCTGCGCCGCTCCCACTACGGCAAGGGCCTCCCGACCGGCCAGGCGGTCGCCACCACGGCCGGCCGACTGGCCGCCGGGCACGTCATCCACACCGTCGGCCCCGTCTGGTCGCGCGAGGAGGACCGGTCGCAGCTGCTCGCGTCCTGCTACCGCGAGTCCCTGCGCGTGGCCGACGGGCTGGGCGCGCGCACGGTCGCCTTCCCGGCGATCTCCACCGGCATCTACGGCTGGCCCATGGACGACGGGGCCCGCATCGCGATCGAGACCGTCCGGGCCGCCCGCACCTCGGTGGAGGAGGTCCGCTTCGTGCTTTTTGACGCCGCCGCCTACGCCGTCTTCGAAGCGGCCCTGGGCCACTAGGGGTTGCGCGTCCCGCCCCCCGGGGTGGGGCGGGGGTAGGTGAGGGAGCGCTTGACGCTGCCGTACGCGAAGCTCGACTCGATCGACGCGATGCCGGGGATGGCGTGGATGCGGTGGCGCACGAGGGACTCGTACGCCTCCAGGTCCTCGATGACCACCCGGAGCAGGTAGTCGCTGCTGCCCGCCATCAGGTAGCAGTCCTGGATGTGCTCGATCACCGCGACGTGCTCCTCGAAGAGGGCGACCGCCTCCGCCGTGTGCCGTTCCAGGCGGATGCGTACGAAGACGGTGATCGGGAGCCCGAAGGAGACCTGGTCCACCACGGCCGTGTAGCCGCGGATCAGCCCCGCCTCCTCCAGCCGGCGGACCCGGCGCAGGCACGGGGAGGGGGAGAGGCGGACCCGGTCCGCGAGGTCCTGGTTGGAGAGCCGGCCGTCGGCCTGCAACTCCCGGATGATCTGCAGGTCGACCGCGTCCATGGCTCGCTCCCGAGGGCTTTCCCGGGCTTCCGGGGGGTTTCTCCGCCGGTTCTTGGCAGATCCTGCCCCAAACGTATGTCCGAGCGGCAGAACTGGCAATCGGCTGCCCCGGCAAAAGCCCTAACGTTGCCCGCGAACGGGCCGGACCGGCCCGCTCTCACAGGCTGGAGCAGATCCCTTGGTCGCGACCAACACCACCGGCGCGGCCGCGCCTCACGACACGGCGGTCCCGCCGGCCGGCAACCCCGTCCGGCGCGGACCGTCACCGCAGGCCCGCGGCATGGCCGCGCTGCTGGTGACCGTGGCGATCTGGGCGGCCTTCGCCCTCAGCGCCCGGGGCCTGAGCGCCTCCAGCCTCCGGCCCGCCGACGCGGCCCTGCTGCGCTTCGGCGTCCCGCTCCTCGTCCTGGCGCCGGCCCTGTGGCGGCGCAGGCGCCGCATCGCCGCCGTGAAGCCGGGCGCCGCGCTCAAGATCGTCTGCGGGGCGGGGGTGCCGTTCTTCCTCGCCGCCATGCACGGCGGATCCCTGACCTCGGCGGCCTTCGTCGGCTCGATCGTCCCCGGCATGGTCCCGCTCTTCGTCGCCGCGCTGATGGCCGCCCGCGGCCACGGACTGCCCAAGGGCACCCAGGTCGCCGGGCTCGCGCTGATCGCGGCCGGAGTGGCCGCCCTCGTCTGGCGGTACGTCGTCCCCGTCGATGCCGGCGTTCTTGAGGGGGCCGGCACCCTCCTGGTGGCCAGCGGGCTGTGGGCCCTGTACACCGTCGGCCTGCGGGACGTCGACCTCGACCCCGTCGGGTCGATCGGGCTGCTGTGCCTGCCCTCCTTCGCGGTGATCGGGCTGCTGGTGCTGACCGGGGTCCTGCCGACCGGCCTCGCGCACGCCTCCGGCGGCGACATCGCGACCTTCCTCGTGGTGCAGGGCCTGGGGGTCGGGCTGTGCGCCGGGCTGCTGTACGCCTACGCCATCCGCAGCCTCGGCGCCGAGCGCAGCTCCGTCGTCGGCAGCCTCAGCCCCGTCGCCGTCGTCCTCCTCGCCGTCCCCGTCCTCGGCGAGTCCCCGACCCCGGCCGTGCTGATCGGCGTGCCGCTGATCACCGCCGGCGTGGTCCTGGCCAACCGCCGCCGCACCCCCGCCCGTCCCGCCCCCGCCCGTCCCGCCCCCCGCCCCGAGGTCCCCGCAGATGCTTGAGCTCCTCCCCCCGCCGCCCACCGACCCGCTGTGGGACCTGACGTACGAGTTCGGCTCCGACGAGCGGGCCGAGCGGCTCAACCTGGTCCTCGGCGTCTACCGTGACCACACCGGCCGCACCCCGGTGATGGCCGCCGTGCGCGAGGCCGAGATACGCCTCGCCGAGCGCTCCGAGTCCAAGGAGTACCGGGGCCTCTCCGGCAACGCCGCCTTCAACCGGGCCCTGCTGGACCTGGTGCTCGGCCCGCAGGGGCCCTCCGACCGGGCCGCGGCCGTGCAGACCGTCGCCGGCTCCGGGGCGCTGCGGCTGCTGGCCGACCTGATCTGCCGGACCCGCCCCGGCACCACCGTGTGGATCAGCGACCCCGCCTACGTCAACCACCGCCCCATCCTGGAGGCCGCCGGCCTGGAGGTCCGCACCTTCGGCTGGTGCGACGCCGAGGGCGGTTTCGACGCCGCCGGAGTCCTGCGCGACCTGGCCGGGGCGCGCCGCGACGACGTCGTCCTGCTCCAGGGGTGCTGCCACAACCCGACCGGCGCCGATCCGGTACCCGAGGACTGGGCCGCGCTCGCGGAGCTGGCGGCCCGGGACGGCTGGGTCCCGTTCGTCGACCTCGCCTACCACGGGCTCGGCGACGGGCTGGAGGCCGATCTGGCGGCCACGCGCCTGCTGGCCGAGCGGGTCCCGGAGATGCTCATCGCCGTGAGCTGCTCCAAGAACTTCGGCCTCTACAGCGACCGCACCGGCTGCGCCATCGTCCTCGGCGCGTCGGCGCAGGCGGTGCGGCACGCCG
Organism: Streptomyces sp. NPDC004126; assembly: GCF_050275515.1. Taxonomy (NCBI): domain Bacteria; kingdom Bacillati; phylum Actinomycetota; class Actinomycetes; order Kitasatosporales; family Streptomycetaceae; genus Streptomyces; species Streptomyces sp. NPDC004126. Next base: position 95,780 of record NZ_JBNNPF010000027.1, read on the forward strand.
AGACGGCCCTGCAGAACGCCGCCCGGACCCTGTACTCCATGCCGCCCGAGCACGGCGCCGCCGTCGTCACCACCGTCCTGGAGGACGCGGGTCTGCGGGACCTGTGGCGCGCGGAGCTGGACGCGATGCGGGCCCGCATCGAGGCCAACCGGACGGACCTGGCCGCACGCCTGACCGCGCTGGGGTGGCAGGCGCAGGCCCGCTCGCTCGCGCGGCAGCGCGGGATGTTCTCGATGCTGCCGCTGACGGCGCAGGAGATGCTCCGGCTGCGCCGGGAGTACGCGATCTACGGGACCACCGCCGGGCGCATCAACATCGCGGGCATCTCCGCCGACCGGATCCCCTGCCTCGCGCGGGGCATCGCGGGCGTACTCGCCGGCCGCTGACGGCCGGGGCGGAAGGGGAAGGGGCGGAGGGGGAAGGAGCGGGGGAAGGACGCCGGGGGGCGCGCGGAGCACGGGAGCGCGGAAGTGAGGGAACGCGGGCCCCGCTCCGCAGGCTCCCCGGGCGTGGCAGTCCCCGGCGTTCCCGCCGGTGCCATGAGCCATCCGCCGTCGCCGATGGCTCCCGTGGTCCGCGAGAACGGCCGGGGGCCTGGCCAGAGCCTGGACAAGGGTCACGCGGGCCCGGGGACGTCTCCCGGGGCGGGTGCGGCTCTTTCCGGTATTCCGGTGTATTACCGATTTTCCTCCCCGTCATCCCGTAGTCAAGGGAAATCGGAAGCAGGAATCCGGAAGCGAATGGCCGGATAGAACTGGCCTTGAGCAGGGCTGAGTTGGGGTGTGGCATCATGGCCGCATTGTCCGACCGCTGGGTTCCCCGGAGGACTGAGGGATGAAGTTACCTGGCTCCGCGTTACCGGCGTCGGAGGACAGGCGGCTCAGGCGCCGTCTCAAGAAGGTCCGCCACAGCTGCGAGGCCCTGCTCGCCGAGTGGGGCATGGAGCACGGCTGCGGCATCGACGAACTCCACGCATATCTCAGCGAGCAGCGCGGGCGGCCCATCCATTTGATTCCGACGGCCTTCCCCGAACGGCATCTCTTCGGCATATGGCTGAAAACCGATGACTTCGACATCATCGCCTTCGAGAAGGCCGCTTCGGCGTCGCACAAGGAACACATCATCGCCCACGAGCTCGCCCACATAGCCTTCGACCACGACGGCTCCGTGCAACTGGACCAGCTCGGCGCGGGGCCCGCCCCGGCGGCCGCCACGGGCGATCCCGGCACGCTGTTCTCGGACGTCGACCCCGAGGCGGTGCGCGGCGTCCTCATGCGCTCCCGCTACAGCGACGACGAGGAGCAGGAGGCCGAGACCATGGCCTCGCTGATCCTGGCCCGCGCCACCAAGCGCTGGACCGAGCGGGCCTGGGGCGTGCCCGACGAGGCCGCCGAGATCGTGGCCCGCATCGAGAGCGGGCTCGGCAGGCCCGAGCAGGGGCCCGCGTGATCTACACCGTCCTCGCGTGGGTCTGCGCCTTCGTGGGCCTCGCGGCCTTCGCGTACCGCCTTCCCGACCTGCTGCGCCGCAGGAACGACATCGCCCTGTGGGCGCTGTGCACCTACTTCCTCTGCTCCGGGATCAGCTTCCTGGTCGACCTGGACCAGCTCCGGCTGCACATCTCCGCCTTCTTCGGCCTGCCGAACATCACCTCGCTGATCACCCAGGCCGCCGTGGTCGTGCTGACCGCCGCCCAGCAGGTCGTCCTCGTCTACTGGTCCTCGCCGCCCGCCGAGGCCCGGCGCATGGCGCGCCACCGCGTCCTGTTCTTCGGCGCTGCCCTCGCCGTCCTGGTCGTCGCGTCCTTCGCCGTCGGCCCGGTCGCGCACTCGGAGACGGCCACCTCCACGATCCTGCTCAGCATCAAGCACGGCAGCTACGCCCTCTACATGTCCTTCTACCTGCTGATCTGCGCCATCGGCCAGTTCGAGACGGTCCGCCTGTCGCTGCGCTTCACCACCATGGCCAACCGGCAGTGGCTCAAGGTCGGCATGCGCACGGTCACCGTCGGCGCCAGCATGATCCTCGTCTACTGCGTCACCCGGAGCATCCAGATCGCCGGGACCCGCCTGGACTACGACGCGGCCGCGCTCGACCCGATCCAGTGGACCTGCGGCAGCGTCGGCGCCCTCCTCCAGATCGCCGGCTGGACCATCCCCTCCTGGGGCATCCGCATCACCCGCGCCCGCGGCTGGGCCCGCAGCTACCGCTCCTACCGCCGGCTGCGGCCCCTGTGGTGGGCCCTGTACGAGGCCTCCCCGGACATCGCCCTGGACCCGCCCCGCTCCTGGCTGCGCGACCTGGTGCCGCCCCGGGACCCGCACTACCGCCTCTACCGGCGCGTCATCGAGATACGCGACGGCCAGCTGATCCTGCGCACCTCCCTCTCCCTGGACGACTTCGTCCGGGTCGCCCGCTCCCTGGACCTCCCCGAGGACCCCACCTCGCCGCTGGGCGAGGCGCTCCAGGTGCGCGCCGTGCTCAGCCGCCCGCCGCACGAGCGGGCGGAGCGCGCCGAGCCGGCCGAGGCCTGCGACATCCCCGCGCGGCCCCCCTACGAGGACTTCCGCGACGAGGTGGACTGGCTCAGCAAGGTGGCCTCCTCCTTCGACGACCTCGGCCGGCGCCGCGCCCGCGCGGTCGGCGCCGGCCTGCTGTCATGACGCCGGCCGCCCCGCCCGGGGGAGCCGAGGAGCACGACGCGGCGCTCCGGCTCGCCGTGCGCACCATCGGCCGCCTGGTGGCCCTGGACGCCGGGCAGGGGGCGACGGCCGCCGTGCCCGCCGTACGGGAGGCCGTGCGCCGGATCCCGGAACTGGCCGCCGATCCCCGGGCCCTCGGCGCGTACGGCCCGGAACGGCTCGCGGCCCTCGCCGAGCTCAGCGAGGTCATCGGCTGGATCCTCTTCGACGCGGGCCGCCACCGGGACGCCCGCCGGATGAACGCGCGGGCACTGGCCCTGGCGGACCTCTGCGGCGACCGCTGGACGGCCCGGCTGGTCCTGCTCAACCACAGCATGCTCACCACCCACACCGGGCGGCCCCGAGCCGCCCTGGCGGCCGCTGCCCGGGTGGACGGGCCCCGGCCGCTGCCCGCCCGCGTCGCCGGCCTCGTACTGATCCGGCAGGCCCACGCGACGGCCCTGCTCGGAGCCCGCACGGAGCCGCTGGAGCTGATCTCCCGGGCCCGCAGCCGCTTCCTCGACGGGGTCTCCCGCCGGGACCCGCACTGGGCCTGGTGGATCGACGAGGCCGAACTGCTGGGCCACGAGGGCTGGGTCCAGGCCCGGCTGCGCCGCTGGGACCGGGCCATCCCGCTGCTGCACCGGGCGGCCACCGCCCCGGGCCCCTCCTACCGGCACCTGTTCACCGCGGAGCTGCTCTCGGCCCTGGCCGGGGCCGGGGCCTGGCGCGAGGCGGAGGAGCTGATCGCGCGGGTCGCCCCGGGAGCCGCCGCGATCGGATCGGTGCGCACCACCGAGACCCTCCGCCGGACGGCCGCGGCCCTGCACCGGGCCCCGGCCGCCCCGCCGGCGCTGCGGGACGCGGCCGTCTTCCTGCGGGAATCGCTGCCCGCCTGATCCACGAGACACCCCCAGACCTCCCGGACCGGCACCGGGCCCGCCCCAGGGCGGCCCCGCGCACCCGCCGGTCCGCGGACCACGTACGACACACGGACCGATTGGACGACTGCATGCGCAGCATAAGGATCTCCACCCCCGCCGCCGGTCTGCTCGCGGCGGCGGCGCTGCTCCTCGCCTTCGGCGGGCCGGCGCCCCAGGCCTCCCTGGGGGCCGGTACCGTCTCGGCGGCCTCGGCCGACGCGGACACCGCCCAGACGGGCAGCCCGTACGTCTCGACCCACCTCTACTTCGGCACCGGCCGCCACGACGGGCACCCGCCGATCACCGAGGAGGAGTTCGACAAGTTCGTCGCCGAGGTGGTCACCCCGCGCTTCCCCTCCGGGCTGACCCTCCAGGAGGGCCGCGGCCAGTGGCGTGACAAGGACGGCGACATCAACAAGGAGAGATCGTACGAGCTGACCGTCATGTACCCGGTGCGCGAGGCCCGCGCCCGGAACGCCGACATCGAGTACATCCGCCGGCTCTACTGCACCATGTGGGAGCTCGAATCGGTCGGCCGGGAGGACGTCCGCTCCCAGGTCGACTTCTGACCGGCGGGGCCCCGGTCCGGCGCGCCCGGACCGGGGCCCTCCACGCCGCCGCCGGGACCGCGCGGAGCGCCCCGCGCCGGGGGCTCGGATAGGGTGAATCGGTACGAATCAGGCCCCCTCGGGGTGAGGTCGGTGCATTGGACACGTACCAGTCGACGAGCAAGGTGCCCGACCCGCCGGCGGCGGCGGTCGGGTACGCGGGCGTACTGCGCGAACTGCTCCCGATCGCCCTGTGGCGGGAGGACGCGGACGGCCGCGTCGTGGAGTGGTCCCTGGCCGCCCAGGACCTGCTGGGCCACCGCCCCGAGGACATCCTCGGCCGCCCCGGCACCGCCGTGCTCGTCCCCGAGGCCAACCGAGAGCTCGCCGACGACCTGACCCGCCGGGTCCAGGCCGGCGAGACCGTCGTCGGGACCCTGCCCGTGCGCCACCGCGACGGACACCGGGTGGCCATGGAGATGTGGATCGTCCCCGCCGTCGACCCCCAGGGCCGCACCGGGGCCATGCTCATCGCCGTCGAGACCTCCGAGGTCCTGCGCATGCGGGACTCCCTCGCCGCCCTCCAGAGCCTCTTCACCCAGTCCCCGATCGGCCTCGCCACCCTCGGCCCCGACCTGCGCTTCCTGCGCGTCAACGACGCCCTCGCCCGGATGAACGGCGTCTCCCCCGCCGAACACCTCGGCCGGCGCCTCAGCGAGGTCGTCCCCGGGGTCAACGCCACCGCCCTGGAGGACACGATGCGCCAGGTGCTCGAACAGGGCACCGCCGTCGTCGACGTCCGCCGCACCGGCCGCACCCCCGCCGACCCCGACCACGACCGCACCTGGTCCTGCTCCTACGCCCCCCTGCTCGACGGCAGCGGCCGCGCCCTCGGCCTGATCGCCTCCCTCATCGACATCACCGAGGGCCAGCGGGCCCTCCTGGAGGCCGAACGGGCCCGCTCCCGCTTCGCCCTGCTCGCCGAGGCCGGCACCCGCATCGGGACCACCCTCGACCTGGGCCGCACCGCCCAGGAGATCGCCGACCTGCTGGTCCCGCAGCTCGCGGACTCCGCCGACGTACAGCTCCTCGAAGCCGTCCTGGACCCCGACGAGAGCGCCGTCGCCGCCGCCTCCACCCACGGGGTGCTGCGCAGGCTCGCCGCCACCTTCCCCGACCCCGCCGCCCCCACCTCCCGCCTGGCACCCGGCCAGACCTTCCAGATCCCCGCCGGGACCGTCTACGAGCGCGTCATCGCCGAGGGCGTGCCCATGAACCTGTACGTCTCCGACATCCCCGCCCTCATCACCGACCCCCGCGCCGGCGCCCTGCGCGACTACCTCGCCACCCTCGGATCGGCCCGCATGGTGCCCCTGGTCGCCCGCGGCAAGGTCCTCGGGGCCGTCGCCGTCACCCGGCTGCGCTCCCGCGAGCCCTTCGACGCGCAGGACTGCGTCCTCATCGACGAACTCGTCGCCCGCGCCGCCCTCAACATCGACAACGCCCGCATGTACACCAGCCAGCGCCAGGCCGCCCTCACCCTCCAGCGCAGCCTCACCAACAGCGCCCTCCCCGAGGTCCCCGGCCTGGAACTCACCGGCCGCTACCTGCCCGCCAGCGACCACGACGTCGGCGGCGACTGGTTCGACGTCATCCAGCTGCCCCGCGGCCGCACCGGCCTCGTCATCGGCGACGTCATGGGCCACGGCATCCACGCCGCCGCCGTCATGGGCCAGCTCCGCACCGCCGTGCGCACCCTCGCCCGCCACGACGTACCGCCCGCGCGGATGCTCCGCTCCCTCGACGCCGTCGTCGCCGACCTCGGCGAGGACGAGATGGCGACCTGCGTCTACGCCGTCCACGACCCGGCCGCGGGCGGCTGCGTCATCGCCCGCGCCGGGCACCCGCCGCCGGCCGTGGTCACCCCCGGTGGACGGGTCTCCTTCCTCCAGGGGCCGCCGGGCACCCCGCTGGGCACCGGCGGGCGGGAGTTCCGCACCGAGGAGGTCCCGCTGCCGCCCGGAACCCTGCTCGCCCTGTACACCGACGGGCTGATCGAGTGCCGCCACCGGGACCTCGACGAGGGCATGGACCGCCTCGCCCGAACCCTGCGCCGCGCGGACCGCCCCCTGGAGGAGCTGTGCGACGACGTCCTGGCCCGGCTGCTGCCCGACGCCCCGCAGGACGACGTGGCCGTACTCCTGGCCCGCACCACCCGGCTCAGCGCACGACCTTGATGACGATCACGCCCAGAGCCGTCTGCTTCTCGCCGCGGTTCTGCGGGTTGTACTGGTTCACGCTGTACTGGAACGTCTCGGTGCCCTTGAAGTTCTTGAAGGGCTTGTACACCAGTACCGTCCGGCCCTTCTCCAGGGACACCCAGCCGTGCCTCGGTTCGCCCAGCTTGCCGATCCTCAGGTCGCCCTTCCCGGAGGCGAGGTCGGAGACCGGCACCGTCACCCGGCCGTTCTGCTTCACCTGGACGACGGGGTTCAACGCCGTGGGGGGCGACTGCACGGCCTTGCCCGTGCCCTTGTCCGGCTCCGCGTTCACCACCCGGACGACCACGGCGATGGCCTTGTCGTTGTCCATGGCGAAGCTCGGCATGGCCCTGAGCTTGACGAGGACCGTGTTCTTCTCCCGGTTCGTGAACAGGGTCACCCAGGGGGTGACGTCCACGTACTCGGTGGTGCGGAGCGGCCGCTGGGGGCCGCCGCCCGGCTCGTAGACCGCCAGGTCCGCGATGGTGACGCCGTCGGAGCTGCGCGTGGTGTGGGCTCGCAGGGTCGCATTGGGCTGCAGCAGGAAGTCCGCGTTCGTGCACGGCGTGTACTCGTCGCCGTAGTAGTCGGCCTTCGGGCAGTTCACCGTGCGGTCGTCGGCCGGGAGCCGCGCCGCCTCCGCCCCGACCGGGCCGAACGCCGGGAGCACCAGGAGTCCGGAAAGTGTGAGGCCCACCGTTCGCCCATGCATGGCACACCTCCTGAGCCCTCGGGGCCGGCTGCCGGATCTGCCTCCCTCATCATCCCACCGGACGGGCCGCCGATCCGATCACGGCCGGGGCGGCCCTCACCAGGCCAGGTCCTCCAGGGCGTCCAGGTCCATCTCCAGCGGCACCGGGGCCTCGCCGCCCGACGGCGACAGCTCCGCCCAGATGACCTTGCCGCGCTCCGTGTAGCGGGTGCCCCACCGCTCGGCGTACTGGGCCACCAGGAACAGGCCCCGGCCCCCTTCGTCCGTCGTCGCCGCGTACCGCAGGTGCGGGGAGGTGCTGCTGCCGTCGGCGACCTCGCAGATCAGCGCCCGGTCGCGCAGCAGCCGGACCCGGATCGGCTCGTTCCCGTACCGGATGGCGTTGGTGATCAGCTCGCTGAGGATCAGCTCCGCCGTGAAGGAAGCTTCCTCCAGCCCCCAGTCCCGCAACTGCCCGGCGGCCTCCCGCCGCACCCGGGAGACGGCCGCCGGATCGTCCGGCACCTCCCACTCCGCGATCCGGTCCGGCTCCAGCCGCCGGGTGTCCGCCACCAGCAGCGCGATGTCGTCGCTCGGCACCGGGAACAGCATCGCCGACAGCACGTCCGAACAGGCCTGCTCGGGGCTGCGGCCCGGCCGCGACAGCGTCTCGCTCAGCAGCGCGAGCCCGCTGTCGAAGTCCCGGTCGCGGTCCTCCAGCAGCCCGTCCGTGAACAGCACCAGCCGGCTCCCCTCGGGCAGCACCAGCCGCGCCGTCTCGAAGGGCATCCCGCCCACCCCGAGCGGCAGCCCGGTGGGCAGCTCGGGGAACTCCACCCGCCCGTCCGGGTGCACCAGGGCGGGCCCCGGGTGCCCGGCGCTGGCCATCGTGCAGTGCCCGGACACCGGGTCGTAGACGGCGTACAGGCAGGTGGCGCCGGTGATCCCGGTCGGCGGCTCCTCCGCGTCCCCGGCCAGGCCCTGGCCCTCGGCGCCCGCACCGGAATCCCCGTCCTCCAGCTGGTCGATCCGGTCGGTCAGCTCGTCCAGGTGGCCCAGCAGCTCGTCCGGCGGCATGTCCAGGGTGGAGAAGTTGTGCACCGCCGTCCGCAGCCGGCCCATCGTCGCCGCCGCGTGCACCCCGTGCCCCACCACGTCGCCCACCACCAGCGCCACCCGGGTCCCCGGCAGCGGGATCACGTCGAACCAGTCCCCGCCCACCCCCGCCGTCGCCGGCAGGTAGCGGAACGCCGTGTCCACCGCGCTCAGCTCCGGCAGCACCCGGGGCAGCAGGCTCCGCTGCAGGGCAACGGCGGTGGCGTGCTCGCGGGTGAACCGCCGGGCGTTGTCGACCGACACCGCCGCCCGCGTCCCCAGCTCCTCCGCGAAGGACAGGTCCTCCTCGTCGAAGGCCTCCGGGGTGTCCGCCGCCCGCCAGAAGTTGGCCATGCCCAGCACCACGCCCCGGGCCTGGAGCGGTACGGAGATCAGCGAGTGCAGCCCGTAGTCCAGGGCCTGCTTCGTCCCCGGCTCGTCCTGCGCCCGCCAGCCCATCGCCGCGTGCAGGTCGGCGGCCAGCACCGCGTGCCCCGCGGCCAGGGCCGTCGCCATCGGCGCCGTCGGCACGTCGAAGCGGATCACGTCCCCGACCGGCTGGAGCGGCTGGTCGGTGCGCGTCCCGCTCATCGCCGCCCGGCGCATCCGGGTGTGCACCCCCGCCCCCGGCGAGGGCTCGTCCCCGCGCAGCACCGGCTCCAGCAGCTCGACGGTGACGAAGTCCGCGAACCGCGGCACCGCCACCTCCGACAGCTCCTCCGCCGTCCGCACCACGTCCAGGGTGGTGCCGATCCGCACGCCCGCCTCGTAGAGCATCTGCAGCCGCTCCCGGGCCACCTCGGCGCGCCCGGACAGCGCCGCCAGCTCGGTCGTGTCGCGCAGGGTGGTGACACTGCCCGACGGCCGCCCGGCGAACGGCTCCGTGGGCCGTACGTTGACGGCGAGGAGCCGGTCGCCCGCCAGGTGGACCTCGTCCGTCGCGACCCGCCCCGACAGCAGCAGCTCGGTGGTGCGCGGGTCCAGGCCGAGGTCGCCGACGTACCGCTGTTCGGCGTCCGGCGGCAGGTCCAGCAGCCGCCGCGCCTCGTCGTTGGCGAGCAGCAGCCGGTGGTCGGCCCCGACGATCAGCACGCCCTCGCGCACGGCGTGCAGCACCGCCTCGTGGTGCTCGTTCATCCGGGCCATCTCCACCGCCCCCAGCCCCCGGGTCTGGCGCCGCAGCCGGCGGCTGACCAGGGCGGCGCCGCCGGTGCCCAGCAGCAGGGCGCCCGCCGCCGCGCCGAGCAGCAGCGGCAGCTGCCCCTCCACGGCGTGGCCGACGTTCTCCACCTCGATGCCGGTGGCGACCAGCCCCACGACGGCGCCCCGCGCGTCCCGTACGGGGACCACGGCGCGGACCGCGTCGCTGGGATCGCCCTTGAACACCTCGGTGAAGGCGTTCCCGGCCGCCGCGCGGGCGAGGTCCCCGGTGGCGCGCTGCCCGATCAGCTCCGGTCTGGAGTCGGTGTAGCGGATCCCGTCGGTGGTCATGACGGCGACGAAGTCCAGCCCCGAGGCGCGGCGGGCGTCCTCGGCCAGCGGCTGCAGTTCGGCCGTCGGGTCGGCGGACTTCAGCGCCGCGGGCAGGCCGGGGGCGTGCGCGAAGGCCTCGGCGGCGGCCAGAGAGCGGTCCCGGGCACCCCGCTCGCTGTCGTAGCGGGCCTGGAACACCAGCGCCAGCGCGGCCGCGGTGATCAGCACCAGCACGATGACGGCGGTGACGGAGAAGACCTGGCCGGCGATGCTGTTCCGGGCCCGCCACAGGCGCGCGGGCAGGCTCGGGGAACGCGTCTCCCTCTGCCGACCCGAACGTCCGGTCATGAGCCATTTCTAACACTGTCGCCGCCCGCGGGAGCGGTGGCCGCGGCCGCCCGGTACGCGCGCGGGCTCAGCCCGAAGGACGCGCCGAAGTGCTGGCGGAAGGTGACCTCGCTGGCGAACCCGGCGCGCCGGGCCACCTCCGGCACCGGATGGTCGGTGCGCTCCAGCAGCTTGCGGGCCTCGTCCAGACGGCGGCTCAGCAGCCATTTGTGCGGAGTGGTGCCGGTGGCAGCGGTGAAGTGCCGGGCGAAGGAGCGCGGGGACATGCCCGCCCAGCGGGCCAGGGTGGCCACGTCCAGCGGCTCGTGCAGCCGGCGCAGCGCCTGCTGCCGTACCGCGGCCAGCGCCTCGCCCGTGCGGTCCGCCGCAGGGGTGGGCCGGTCCAGGTACTGGGCGTGGTCCCCGGTGCGGAAGGGGCCGGTCACCATCGAGCGGGCGATGGCGGCGGCGGCCTCCGCGCCGTGGGCCTCGCGGACCAGGTGCAGGCACAGGTCGATCCCGGAGGCCACCCCGGCCGAGGTCCACAGGCCGTCGTCCTCCACGAAGAGCGGGGCCTCCTCGACCAGCACCGCCGGGTAGCGGGCCGCCAGCTGCGGGGCCAGCCACCAGTGCGTCACCGCCCGGCGGCCGTCCAGCAGCCCGGCCTCGGCGAGGACGAACGCCCCGGCGCAGAGCGCGGCCACCGGCACCCCGCGGGCGTGGGCGGCGCGCAGGGCGGCGAGGACGGGCTCGGGCGTCGGGTCGGCGGGTTCGGCCAGTGCCGGTACGACGATCAGGTCGGCCTGCCCGAGCCAGTCCAGATCCCGGTCGGGCATCAGGGTCAGCCCGCCCGGCAGGGAGATCGGCCCGTCGTCCAGGGCGCAGCGGCGCAGCTCGAAGACGGGCACCCCGGTGCGGCTGCGGTCGGGGCCCCAGACCTCGGTGATGACGGCGAGGTCGAAGCTGCGGATCCCGGGCTGGGCGACGATGGCGACGCGCTGCATGGGGCCACTGTGCCAGAGCCCGGGAGGGCGGTACTGCCAGACTGGCAGGATCCCATCGATCCGCGGCCCCGGGGCCCCTGGGGCGGGTGTGCCGGGGCGGACACGATGGAGCCATGACAGAGAACGCGATCGAGATCGCCGCCGACAGCGCCCTGCTCGTGATCGACGTCCAGAAGGGCTTCGACGACGCCTCCTTCTGGGGGAAGCGCGACAACCCGGACGCCGAGGGGAACATCGCCGCCCTCATGGACGCCTGGCGGGAGACCGGCCGCCCGGTGGTGCTGGTGCGGCACGACTCCGAGCGGCCCGGCTCGGTGCTGGCCCCGGACCAGCCCGGAAACGCCTTCAAGGACTTCGTCGAGGACCGCCGCGGCCAGGCGGCCCTGCTGGTCGCCAAGACCGTCAACTCGTCCTTCTACGGCAGCCCGGACCTGGCCGGATGGCTCGACGCGAGCGGCATCCGCCAGCTGGTCGTGGCGGGGATCCAGACCAACATGTGCGTCGAGACCACCGCCCGGATGGCGGGCAACCTCGGCTACGAGGTGCTGGTCCCGCTGGACGCCACCCACACCTTCGACCTCTCCGGTCCGGACGGCCTGTCCCTCACCGCCGCCGAACTGGCCGCCGCCACAGCGGTCAACCTGCACGGCGGCGGCTTCGCCCGCGTGCTGACCACGGCCGAGGTGCTCGACGCCGCCGGGGCGCCTCACACCCCGTAGTCCTGGAGGCGGACCGGCTCGGTGCGGGTGTTCTCGGGGGCGTTCGCGGCGAGCATGTCGAGGACCTCCTGGGTCGGGGCCGGCATGAAGAACCGCTCGGCGCCCTCGCGGCCCAGGGCCTGGTGCTCGGCGACGTAGCCGCGCATGTGCTCCTCGTACGCGGCGAAGGCGGCCGTGTGGTCGCCGCCGCTCGTGCCCAGCTCGCCCGCCAGGACGTAGGCGCCGATCAGGGCCTGCGAGGTGCCGCGGCCCGAGGTGGGCGCCGCGCACGCGGCGGCGTCGCCCAGCAGCACGACCCGGCCGGCGGCCCAGGTGTCCATCTCCACCTGGGCGTTGGAGTCGAAGAAGAACTCCTCGGCCGCGTCCATCTCCGCCAGCAGGCGGGGTACCTCCCAGCCCTCGCCGGCGAAGCGCTCGGCGACGATCCGCTTGTGCGCGGCCGTGTCCCGGCGGTCGTACCGCAGGCCGTCGGCGGCGAAGTGGAAGGCCGCCCGGGCCTCGGTGTTGGCGCGGGCCGTGAAGATGTTGGCGGCCTTGCCCGGGACGGAGTACAGCAGGCCGGTGTTCTCCAGTCCCAGGTAGTTGTCCAGGTTGAAGATCGCCGTGTGGATGCCGAGGTGGCGCAGGTAGCGCTCCTCGGGCCCGAAGGCCAGGGCCCGGGTCTTCGAGTGGAGGCCGTCCGCGCCGACGACCAGTCCGAAGCGGCGGGGCGCGCCGTGCTCGAAGGCGACGAGGACGCCGTCCCCGTCCTCCTCCAGGCTCGCGATCGAGTCGCCGAAGACGTACTCGGTGTGCTCGCGGGTGGCCTCGTACAGCAGCCGGGTGAGGTCGCCCTTGAGGACCTCCAGGTCGCCCGCGAAGACCGCCGCCGGGAGGGTGGCGTACCGCCTGCCCTCGGCGTCGACCATGGCCGCGTCGCCCATCTCGGTGTCCAGGGCGCGGACGGCGTCCAGCAGGCCCATGCGGTCGAGGACGTCGAGGGCCTCGCCGCGGAAGTCGACCGCGTAGCCGCCGTCGCGCAGCCGGGGCGCCCGCTCGACGACGGTGGGGGTGAAGCCGTGGCGGTGCAGCCAGTAGGCGAGGGCGGGGCCTGCGACGCTGCCGCCGGAGATCAGCACGTTCTTGTTCATTTCCGGTTCCTCTCTCGGGGTGATGTGTACAACGTACAGACGGAGATACCCCGTGGGAACTGGCTAGTTTGGCAAAGCAACCTAGTGCACTAGGGTAGGGGCGTACTAGTGCACCAGGAGGGTGGGATGAAGGAAGAGGCGCCAGAGGTGCCGGGGGCGCCCTACGCGCGGATCGCCGGCGAGCTGCGGCGGCGGATCGAGAGCGGCGAGCTGCGGCCGGGGGACCGGGTGCCGTCGACGCGGGCGATCACCCAGCGGTGGGGGGTGGCCATGGCCACGGCGAGCAAGGCCCTGGCGGCGCTCGGCCAGGAGGGCCTGGTCCGGGCCGTGCCGGGGGTCGGCACGGTGGTCGCCGACCGCCCGGCCCCGGGCGCGCCCGTGCGCCGGCCGGCCGACGACTCCGCGTACCGCGCGCGGATCGTCCGTACGGGGATCGAGATCTCCGACGCGGAGGGGCTGGCCGCCCTGACCATGCGGCGGCTCGGCACGGAGCTGGGGGTCTCGGCGATGTCCCTGTACCGGCACGTCGGCAGCAAGGAGCGGCTGGTGGTGCTGATGGCCGACGCGGTCTTCGCGGAGGAGGCCCTGCCGGAGCGGCCGCCGCCGCACTGGCGGGACCGGCTGGAACTGTCGGCGGCCGTGCAGTGGCGGCTGTACGGCAGGCACCCCTGGCTCGCCGGGGCCATGAACCTCAACCGCCCGCTGCTGGTCCCGAACGGCATCCGGCACATCGACTGGGCGCTCGCCGCCCTGGAGGGGCTGGGCCTGGACGACGACACCCGGATGCACGCCGCGGTGACGCTCTTCGGGTACGTGCGGGGCCACGCGGTGGATCTGGAGCCGGAGTCGGAGGCGGCGCGTGCCAGTGGGGTGAGCGGGGAGGACTGGATGCGGGCCCAGGAGGCCCGGCTGGCGGCGCTGGTCGACGGCGGAGCCTTCCCGGCGTTCGCCGCGGCCCGTGGGCGGTCCGCCCTGTCGCCGGAGTCCCTCTTCCGCTTCGGCCTGACGGCCCTACTGGACGGCCTGTCCGCCCGGGTGGCCGCCGCGCGCTGACAGCCGTTCCGCTGCGCGGGGCCGTCCCCTACCCGCCCTTCAACCGTTCTCGCCCTCAGTCGCCGGGCGCGGCTACAGACACGGCGCTACCGCGCCCGCGCCTCAAACGCCGGCGGGGCTATGGACAGCCCGTCCGGCGTTTGAGGACCGGGGTCAGGGGCGGAGCCCCTGGGAACGGTGGAAGGGCGGGTAGGGGACCGGCCCCGCGCAGCGGCACCCGCCCCCCCCGCCCGGCCAGGGCAGCGGCGAGGCCCGCCACCCCCCACGGGGGTGACGGGCCTCGGAAGCGCCGCAGGCGAGGGGTCAGAGGACCTCGGCCGCGATGTTCTCCGCGACGCGCTCCAGCAGGGGCCCGGCGTTCGGGATGGACTTCGCCGGGTCCGGCTCCAGGTCCGTCAGCGGGTACGCCTTGCTGATGCCCGCCCCCTGAAGGGCCTCCTGCCCCAGCAGCAGCCGCCCGCACACCGCCACCACCGGCTTGCCCGCCGCCCGCGCCGCCGCGGCGACACCGGCCGGCGCCTTGCCGTGCAGGGTCTGCTCGTCCAGGGAGCCCTCACCCGTGATGACCAGCGTGGCCCGCTCCAGCGCCGGGGCGAAGCCCAGCACGTCGAGCATCAGCTCGATGCCGGGGCGGAAGCTCGCGCCCAGCAGCAGCGCGCCGTAGCCGATGCCGCCCGCGCCACCCGCGCCCGGGGAGGCGGCGAGCTCGGCCGCCTTCGCGCCGATCGACTTCTCCAGCACCACCGCGAAGTGCGCCAGCGCCGCGTCGAGCGTCGCCACGTCCTGCGGCGAGGCGCCCTTCTGCGGGCCGTACACCGCCGCGCAGCCCTTCGGGCCGGTCAGCGGGTTGTCCACGTCGCTGGCGAGGACGAACTCCACCTCCGCGAAGCGGGGGTCGACCCCGGACAGGTCCGCCGACGCCAGCTGCGCCAGCGCGCCGCCGCCCGGACCGACCGGTTCGCCGTTCGCGTCCAGGAACACCGCGCCCAGCGCGGCCAGCATGCCCGCGCCGCCGTCGGTGGTGGCACTGCCGCCCACACCGAAGACGATCGAGCGCGCTCCCGCGTCCAGCGCGGCCTTCAGCACCTCGCCGGAGCCGTACGTGGTCGCCGTCAGCGGGGCGAAGGTGCCCGCCGGCAGCAGCTGGAGCCCGGAGGCCTCCGCCATCTCGACCACGGCGGTGCCGTCGCGCAGGGCGAAAGCGGCCGTGACCTGGTCGCCGAGGGGTCCGGTGACCCGTACCTCCCGGCGTTCGAAACCGGCCGCCACGGCGGCCGCGACCGTGCCGTCGCCGCCGTCCGCGACGGGGAGGGTCTCGACCTCCACGCCCGGTACGGCCTTGCGAAGGCCGGCCGTCACCCGCTCGGCGACCTGAACGGCCGTGAGCGAGCCCTTGAATTTGTCCGCGGCGATGAGCACGCGCGCGGCCTCAGTTACTGCTCCGTCCGTCACCTTGCTATCCCTTGCTATCGAACAGTGCAGTCGCGCCACCATGAGCTTATCCGGAGGATCCTCCTATGCCCATGAGTGGCCTGGGCCACATGCGGCGCGCCATGCGTGTAAATAGGGATATATCCCCGCATAGTGTGGCCCCATGAGCGCGGAATCACTGGAACAAGCACGTCCGGACGCCCCCGGAACGGGGTCCGGGGGTCCGGCGGACGACTCTCCCGACCTCGGGGTCGTCACCGTCGGCGTGATCGCCGTGCTCGCCGTCGTCGGCTGGGCCGCCCTCGGCAAGCACTCCTTCGACACCGCCTCCTCCACCGCCCTGGCCTGGGTGCTCGCCAACTTCGCCTGGCTCTTCGTGATCGCCGCCGACGTCTTCCTCGTCATGTGCGTCGTCCTCGCGATCAGCCGCTTCGGCCGGATCCGGCTCGGCGCCGACGACTCCGAGCCCGAGTTCGGCAACCTCGCGTGGATCGCGATGATGTTCAGCGCCGGCATGGGCATCGGCCTGATGTTCTACGGGGTCGGCGAGCCGCTCACCCACTACCTCAACCCGCCCCCCGCCAGCGGCGCCGCCCCCGGCACCGGGGCCGCCGCCCGTGCCGCCCTGGACTACTCGTTCTTCCACTGGACCCTCACCCCCTGGGCGATCTACGGCATCGCCGGCCTCGCCCTGGCCTACGCCACCTTCCGCAAGGGCCGCGGCAACCGCCTCAGCTCCGCCTTCGTCCCGCTCATGGGGCAAGAGCGGGCCGACGGACGGCCCGGCAAGGCCGTCGACCTGCTCGCCGTCTTCGCCACCGTCTTCGGCACCGCCACCAGCCTCGGCCTCGGCGCCCTCCAGGTCGCCGAGGGCCTCAACATCACCACCGGCATCGAGGACTCCACCGGCGTCGAGCTGGTCATCATCGCCTCCCTCTCCGCCGCCTTCGTGCTGTCCGCCTTCTCCGGACTCCACAAGGGCGTCAAATGGCTCAGCACCATCAACATCGTGCTCGCCGCCGCCCTGATGCTCTTCGTCTTCGTCCTCGGGCCCACCGTCTACATCCTCGACGTCATCCCGGCCGGCGTCGGCAGCTACCTGCACGAACTCCTGCCCATGGCCACCCGCACCGGCGCCTTCACCGACAGCGCCTGGCTCGGCGCGTGGACCATCTTCTACTGGGCCTGGTGGCTCTCCTGGGCCCCCTTCGTCGGCACCTTCATCGCCCGCATCTCCCGCGGCCGCACCATCCGCGAGTTCCTCATCGGCGTCCTGCTCGTCCCCAGCGGCGCCACCGTCGTCTGGTTCTGCGTCATGGGCGGCACCGCCATCCGCCTCGACTCCACCGGCGCCGCCGACCTCGCCTCCACGGTCAAGGAAGGCGCCGAGGCCTCCCTCTTCGCCATGCTCGACGCCCTCCCGCTCGGCACCCTCACCTCCTGGGTGGCCATGCTCCTGGTCATGACGTACTTCGTCACCAGCGCCGACTCGGCCTCCCTGGTCATGGGCTCCCTCACCAGCCGCGGCTCCCTGAACCCGCCCACCTGGCTCGTCGTCACCTGGGGCGTGCTGATGGCCGCGGTGGCCGCCGTGCTGCTCGTCGCGGGCGGCCTGAAGTCCCTGCAGACCGCCACCATCCTGGTCGCGCTGCCCTTCGTGATCGTCATGCTGCTGCTGTGCTGGGCCCTGCTGAAGGAACTCCGCGAGGACCCCGGCGCCGGACCGGCCCGCCACCCCGCCCTCCACGGGCTGCGGGACGCCGTCAAGGCCATGGTCGGCGACGCCATCACCGAGCAGGGCCAGGCCCGCCACCCCCGGCTGCGCCGCGTCGCCGAATCCCGGGGGCGCGACCGCGAGGACGGCGACTCCACCTGAACGGGTTCCGCACGGGCCCGCCCTGCCCGGCGCCCCCTACCGCCGGTTAGGGTGGCCGCGTGACCACCACGGATGACTTCGCCACCTACATCGCGAGCCTGCCCCGGGTGCTGGCCGGAGCCGCCGCCCTCTTCCGCGACGAACGGGGCCGGGTCCTGCTCGTCGAGCCCAACTACCGCGAGGGCTGGGCCCTGCCGGGCGGAACGGTCGAATCGGACAGCGGCGAGTCACCCCGTACGGCCGCCCGGCGCGAGAGTGCCGAGGAGATCGGCATCGACGTCCCGCTCGGCCGGCTCCTCGCCGTCGACTGGAGCACCGGCGCCGGCCGCCCGCCGCTCGTCGCCTACCTCTACGACGGCGGCGTCCTCGACGCCGCACAGCTCGACTCCGTCAAGCTCCAGGAGGAGGAACTGCTCTCCTGGAAGCTCGTCGAGCCCGCCGAACTCACCACCCACCTCCTCGGATCGCTCGGCCTGCGCACCCAGGAGGCGTACCGCGCCCTGGAGACGGGCGAGGGCACCGTGGAACTGGAGAACGGCCGCCGGCCGGTCAACCCCTGAACCACCCCGCGTACTTGGACTCCTCCGACCAGGGCAGAATCAACAGATGATCACGATGTACGCCTGGCCGAGCACGGCCGACGGGCCCGACGCCCTCCCCATGGTCCACTTCACCACCGACGAGCAGTCGGGCGGCGAGGTCTCCGAAGAGGGAATGCCGATCTGGCTGTTCGACACCGCGATACGCGAGGGCGGCTGGTCCGCCTTCGAGGACTTCGAGGGCTGGTCCGCGCCCGCCGAGGGCTGGCAGGCCTTCTACCGCCGCGAGGACGACGTCCTCGCCGTCACCGGCCCCGGCGCCTGCGAAGGCTGGTACCAGGGCCGGCTCGGCGCCGACGACGACTGGATCAAGGCGGCCGCCACCCAGAACAGCGTGGTCCTGCTCGCCGCCCCCGTCCAGCACCCCTCCCTCTACGCCTACGCCGTCGAAGCCGGCGCCGGCTTCGCCCTGCTCGCCCCGCTCGTGGTGATCTGAGCTAGGCGGCGTCCCCGCTCTCGAACTCCAGCAGCCGCACCTTGCGCTCGATGCCGCCGCCGTACCCCGTCATCGAGCCCGAGGCGCCGATCACCCGGTGGCAGGGCACGATGATGCCGACCGGGTTCTTCCCGTTCGCCAGGCCGACCGCGCGCGAGGCGTTCGGCTTGCCGAGCTCCGCCGCGAGCTGCCCGTACGACCACGTCTGCCCGTAGGGGATCCGGACGAGCTGCTCCCAGACGCTGCGCTGGAACGCGGTGCCCTCCAGCCGCACCGGCACGGTGAACTCGGTCAGCTCCCCGGCGAAGTACGCGGCCAGCTGCCGCCGCACCTCCGGGAAGGGCTCCTCGGAGTCCGCCACCCGCTCGCCGAAGGACTCCTCGGCCGGGCGGTGCCGCTGCCCGGTCATGTACAGCCCGCTCAGGACCCCGTCGGTGGCGACCAGGGTGAGCGGCCCGTACGGGCTGTCGACGACGGTGTGGACCTTGTTGCTGACGCTGCTCACGGTGCTGCTCACGACGGTGCTCCTTGCGCTACGGGCAGATGGTTGATCGGGTGGTCGTCGGTGGCCCACAGGTACTGGACGGCGTACGCGCGCCAGGGCCGCCAGCCGGCCGCCCGGGCGGTCAGGGCGGCGGGCGTGGACGGCAGGCCCAGCGCCCGCGCGGCCTTGCGGACCCCCAGGTCGGACGGGAGGAAGGCGTCGGGGTCGCCCAGCGCCCGCATCGCGATGACCTCGGTGGTCCACGGCCCGAAGCCGGGCAGCGCGGACAGCCGGGCGCGGGCCGCCTCCCAGTCGCTGTCGATGCCGAGCGGCAGCGAGCCGTCGGCCAGGGCGGTGACCAGGGTGGTGAGGGTCGTACGGCGGCTGCGCGGCATCGACAGCGACTCCGGGTCGATGCCGGCCAGCGCGGCGGGGGAGGGGAACAGGTGGGTCAGCCCGCCGTGGGGGTCCTCCACGGGCTCCCCGTACGCGGCCACCAGCCGGGCGGCGTGCGTACGGGCGGCGGCGGTGGACACCTGCTGCCCGAGGACTGCCCGCACGGCGAACTCCGCCGCGTCGACGGTACGCGGGACCCGGCGCCCGGGGGCCTTGTCCACGAGCGGGGCCAGCAGCGGATCCGTGCGCAGCTGGCCGTCGACCGCCTCCGGGTCGGCGTCCAGGTCGAGCATCCACCGGCACCGGCTGATGGCGATGGTCAGGTCCCGCAGGTCGGTCAGCGCGAGCCGGCAGCCGATGTGGTCGGGGCCGGGCGTCAGCGCGACCACCCCGGAGCCGTACGGGAGCCGCAGCGTCCGCCGGTAGGCCCCGTCACGCCACTCCTCCACCCCGGGGACGGCGGTCGCGGCGAGGTGCCCGAAGAGGTTGTCGGGGTTGAGCGGGGCCCGGTACGGCAGCCGCAGGCCGATCGTCCCCGGGATCCGCGGCTCGCCCCGCCCGCCGGACCCGCGGGCCGCCCGCAGGCGCAGCTCGCCGGGGGTGAGGGCGAAGACCTCCCGGACGGTCTCGTTGAAGTTCCGGATCGATGAGAACCCGGCGGCGAAGGCCACGTCCCCCATCGGGAGCTCGGAGGTCTCGATGAGCAGCCGGGCGGTCTGGGCGCGCTGCGCCCGGGCCAGGGCCAGCGGCCCGGCACCGAGCTCGGCGCCCAGCTGCCGCTCGACCTGCCGGGTCGAGTACCCGAGCCGCAGCGCGAGCCCGGGCACGCCCTCGCGGTCCACCACCCCGTCCTGGATGAGCCGCATCGCGCGCGCGACGGCGTCGGCGCGGGCGTTCCACTCGGGGGAGCCGGGACTGGTGTCGGGCCGGCACCGCTTGCAGGCCCGGTACCCGGCCTGCTGGCAGGCGGCGGCGCTGGGCAGGAAGCTCATGTTCTCGACCTTGGGCGGCACGGCCGGGCAGCTGGGCCGGCAGTAGATGCCGGTCGTCCGGACCGCGGTGAAGAACCACCCGTCGAACCGGGAGTCCTTCGACTGCACGGCCCGCACGCAGCGGTCGGTGTCGGTGTACATGGCTCCAGCCTGCCGGTCGGCGGGGTGCGGGGCTGGCAGTTTTCCGACATCAAGGCTACGCCGCGCCGGCCCGCCGACGGTTGCGGCCCGTGCCGGGTGCGGGTGCGTTGCCGCTGCGCTGGCTGGGTCCCCTACCCGCCCTTCGCCCGTTCCCCTGGGGCTCCGCCCCCGGACCCCCGCGCCTCAAACGCCGGCGAGGCTGATTTCAGCCTCGCCGGCGTTTG